>NZ_JBHFKV010000013.1:0-96964 GCF_042879355.1 Photorhabdus sp. RM71S
GTTCAACTAGTTTATCCATGCCTGTTCCTAATAAGATCGTTTTTTTCTTGGTCGAAAATTTTGATCTTGGAACAGGCACTTAGTTCCATTTTTTTATCCAGAGTTCAGGTTGATTAGGGAAGAGAGGAAGTTTTTTAGCATGATGTTTGGCTGTTTTTTAGACTGTTCAGATAACTATAGAAAAAATCAGCCCCTTGGGCAGGATTTTATCGACAATCTGTTTTATTATTTATTTATGGTATTTATACAGTAGTAATATCTCTGGAGTATATAAGATGCAAAAAAAAGCTGAGTTGTATCGTGGAAAGGCAAAAACGGTGTACACCACGGATGATCCTGATTTGTTAGTGTTGGAGTTCCGTAATGATACATCAGCATTGGATGGCGAGCGTATTGAACAGTTTGATCGTAAGGGGATGGTGAATAATAAATTCAACCATTTCATTATGAGCAAATTGGCAGAAGCAGGGATTCCGACGCAAATGGAACGACTGTTATCGGACACTGAGGTATTAGTTAAAAAGCTGGATATGGTGCCGGTTGAATGTGTTGTGCGTAATCGGGCTGCGGGTTCGTTGGTCAGACGCCTTGGTGTTGAGGAAGGTCTGGTATTGAATCCACCTCTGTTCGATCTGTTTCTGAAAAATGATGCTAAGCACGATCCAATGGTGAATGAGTCCTATTGTGAAACTTTTGGCTGGGTTAGCAAAGAGCATCTGGCTGAAATGAAAAAGTTAAGCTACAAGGCCAATGAAGTATTGAGAAAATTGTTTGATGATGCGGGTTTGATTTTGGTTGACTTTAAACTGGAATTTGGTTTGTTCAAAGGGCAGATAGTTCTAGGGGATGAATTCTCTCCTGATGGTAGCCGTTTGTGGGACAAAGAGACGTTGAACAAAATGGATAAAGATCGCTTCCGTCAAAGCCTTGGTGGCCTGATTGAAGCGTATGAGGAAGTCGCGCACCGTATCGGTGTTCTTTTGGACTAATTGCGCAAACGATTACTTGGGCCGAAAGGCCCTTTTATTGGTACCAGTGATTCTGGTTGTGATTTTTTCGCTGGCCTTTTATGATCAAATATTATCTGACAATATGAGTAGTTAATATGAATTAATTTGATATAGAATAGCCCCCTGCGTTGTAGTAATGAATTGTTTAAATTACGGGCAATTTAAGGTACGTTAATATTGAATAGGAATTCATTTATATAGTCGCTATATATTTGTAAAAATCATTATAATTCATTGGAATTATTGCTATTTTTCACTCTATTTATGATTTATCGTTTGGAATAAGTTATTTATTGTTCATTATTCATATTGAGAATGTATCTGACAATTAGGTTATTAAATGACCTGATATACCCTATAGATTTCAAGATGCATCGCGACGGCAAGGGAGTGAATCCCCGGGAGCATAGGTAACTATGTGACCGGGGTGAGCGAGTGCAGCCAACAAAGAGGCAACTTGAAAGATAACGGGTATAAAGGTATTGACATCGTAGAATAAGGTATCAAGTTTATTTTTCGGCTATTTTCTTGTGATAGCGTTTATAAACATTTCAATCAGATCGTGATAAATGCGGGTATTTTGCGATAATTGCATTTTGCTAAATGTGAACCAGATCTTGCTGTTGTGATTGATCTGTTATTAATAACCTTGATGTTGGCTGCATATACAGATGTTGCAAATAACATCGCTAATTTTAATGAGGTGCCATAACCTAAAGATGAAAAGCGTGATGTCAAAGAATTTAACTGTATGGCGGATATTGCTACAGAGTGCCATACCATTTAAGGGGACAGTTGTATGTGCGTTTTTGGCCTTAGCCGTTACATTATCGTGCGATCTAAGCGGTCCTTATATTATCAGGAATTATGTTGATAAGGCGACATCAGGAACGACTGTTGATCAACTCATCATGTTGGCCATCATTTATGTTTTTATTGCGTCGATTGGTGTTATCGGTAGTCTGGTAACCAGTTACATGAACACTAAGGCCGGTTGGGGCATTGCTGATATCATTAGATATAAGCTCTTTCACCATGTGATGACGGTTTTACCTGTATTGGAAATAGAACGACGATCACAGGGCGAGTTGCTGGAAAATATCGAAGGTAATGCTGATATTATAGGAAAAACGATTTCTAAAGCAGGTTTTAAGGCCATTGCTAATTTAGCGCTGACATTAGGGACATTGGTCATTATATTCAGCGTTATGCCTCAGGCTGGTATTGCCATAGGGGTTGTCGTCATACTGGTGGCGTATGTGCTGATTCAGTTAACCAGACTTTCTGTCCGTCGTTGGCTAATTGCGCGAAATGAAAAAGCCCGGATTTTTGGTTTTGTCGGTGATTCATTACATGCAATGGATGATTTACAGCCATTATCGCAGGCACATTGGCCTGCCGTTGCGTTTCGTAGGAAGCTGTCAATGTTGCTTAAATTTGAACGCAGCGCTTATATTGGTGGCAGGGTTTTTTGGCCAATTACTCAGCTCTTCTTTGCACTCTGTTTCGGTATAGGTTTTGGTTTTGGGCTTCAATTACTTGGTGAAAATAGCTTAAGCATCGGTACATTAACGATGGTTTATCTCTACGTTGATAAACTTCGGGAGCCGGTGGAGGATATGTCATCAGAAATAGAGCTGATACAGAAATTATTTGCTGCGTTGTCACTTTCGGCAAAAATGTTAAGTGAAGGTACCCCTGATAAATCATTAGATAATTTATTGCCTGATGGTCCTCTCTCTATTCATTTCGATAATGTTGATTTCAGTTATAACGGAGAAGAAACGCAGGTTTTGCATGGTGTTAATTTTTACGTCGCTCCGGGGAGTAAAATTGGCATCATTGGTAGAACGGGAGCGGGAAAAAGTACCATTCTTAATTTGATGTGTGGATTTGCGCGACCTGATTCAGGAAGAGTGACAATTGGCAATGTCGATGTCTCAACGATTAAACCGGAAGAATTTGCAAAAAAGATTGCTGTTCTTAGTCAACGTACTCATCTGTTTTCTGCAACGCTACGGGAAAATTTAACGCTTTTCAGTAATGAAATATCTGACGATCAAATTTGGGAGGTTCTCCAGGAATTAGATGCGCTTGAATGGGTTAGGGCATTACCTGATGGCCTTGATACACAGGTTGGTACTAATGGTCTGATGCTATCAGCAGGAGAAATTCAAATGATAGCGGGTGCCAGAGTGATGCTACAGCATTGTTCGTTAGTGATTATTGATGAAGGAACTTCTCAACTTGATCCCCGAACGGAAAAGAGTTGGCTGAAATTGCTTGAAAAGTTAAGCCACAATTGCACTGTCGTGATGGTTGCACATTGCCTTCACACGCTTTCGGTTGTTGATGAAATTATCATTATCGATGATGGGCGGATTCAACAACGAATCCCTGAAACAGAAATCGCAATGTTAACGAGTAATCATGGGCTCATGGTATGACTATATCCAATGTATCAACTAAACTTAAAATGTTACCGGCCTTGACTGAACTGATAAAAAAGTTTGCTCCTCTCTATTTCGTTACCATGTTTGTGTGGACACTGATGCATGGTTTTCCTCTGTTGATTGGTTACCAAATCAGCAAATTACTTGATAGAGCGATGAATGAGCCAACTAACCCTGTCGTCTGGTGGTTGCTTGCCTCTGCGATTGCCACAATGGTCTTGCGATCGCTGTTTTTGTTCCTGGGATTAACCTTTGACTTTACGTTAATCTTCAAAGTCAGTGCTTACCTGAAAGAGCGGGTTTTGTGGGGAGTGAGCCATTGTTCCCGTAATCAGAGACAGACTTTTTCTCAAGGCGATATTCTGAACCGTATTCGTGATGATAGTGATGAAATTGCGGAATTTCTGAGTTGGACCTCTGATTTTATTTACCGCGCATTACTTTTAATTATCGCATTAGTTGTGCTTATCAACACTGACATAATAACCACACTTGCTCTTATGCCTATGATTGTGGGCCTTTGGGTCGGGGCGATACTTAAACGCAAGGTAGGGAATTTACAGAAGAGTAAACGTCAATCGCAAGGGGATATTGCTGGCAAGATTACTGACGTCTTAACGGGGATACGCGACCTGCGCCTTGGCAACAAAATGGAGGGGCAGATTGAGAATCTATCACGGAAATTTGTCAATCGACGGGCGATTCAAGCCAAACATCAGGTATTTACTGACCTTCTTTCTGGGCTGTTCAAAAATATTGTCATACTTGGAACGTCGGCTGTTTTACTGATAGTCAGTAAACGGATCGTTGATGGCAGTTTTACTGTAGGGAATCTGGCACTATTTTTAACCTATATCGGTTGGATCAGTGAACAGATACTCTTCTTTGGTCGGTCGGTTGCCTATTATAAAAATGCTGATGTGTGTTATGGACGAATCAGACAGTTTCTGGCAAATAAAGTAGATAAAAAAGAGACCAAAGAATATGAGCAAGGTGAAATTCTGCATAAACTGAGCGTTAATCATCTGACATATTCAAAAAACCAACCCCCTGTTTCGTTTGAAGCAACAGCTAATCAGGTTATTGGCATTGTTGGTGATATAGGTTCGGGTAAAACCACCTTTTTGCGTTATCTGATTGGTCTGGAAAAATCCAGTTCTGGCAGTGTACTGTGGAATAACCGAGAGGTTCTGGGAAATGAAAATTGGTGGCGGAATCCACGTATCGGATATGCCAGACAGAAAGCGGGTTTTTTTGGTGGCACCGTCAGACAAAACCTCGCGTTGGGTGATAAGGATATTGATGATGATGTCATGGTACAGGCGTTGGAGGCGGTAGGTTTAACGCCCGGCTCATATGAATTGCCAGAGGGACTTGATACCGTCATTAATTCTGGCAGTGCCGGTCAATTATCTGGCGGCCAGCGTCAACGTTTGGCATTGGCCAGGATGCTATGTCGTCCCGCTGACGTTTATATTGTTGATAACTGCGATTCGTCATTAGATACGGATACAGCCCGTCGTTTATGGACTGTTTTACCTAAGCGCTGGCCAGGTTTATGGATTGTTGTTTCACAGAATGCTGATCTTCTCGCTAAGGCGGACCATATTGTTACCGTTCAACAGCGGAGAGAGTTAGCATAATCTACTTGATATCCACTCCTGGCTAAGTTGGTAGGAGTGGGTTTCAATAATGAAATGGTATATACTTTTTTATATCAAACGAGGAGGGATTATGGGTAAACAGTCTGTTTTTACTATGAAACTTGAATCAGATCTGCATGACTACTTCGTGGTTGCTACTGCGATGAACATGTGGGCATTTGCAATATGGTTGAGTTGGCAGTTCACTCTGCTATATTGTAAATATGAAAAGAGAGGTTGTTATGGTGAAAATTGCTGATTATCCACAAATGAAAAATTGTGCCTGGTATCTGGTTGAGGATACGGAGCTAACTGATCGTGATGCGCTTGCGTTTTACGAACGCAATTGGAAATATGTCGAAGAAGATAAGCTTGAACCTCAAGAGCGTCAGTTGATTGAACGACTCATCCATGAACAGGGGCATGGTTTTTTGAATGTCTAATTTTCGTCTTGAGCATCATAATCGTATTGCGAAAGTATTAAGTTCTTTATCACATGGATTTCTTGATGGCGCAAATTGCTATTTTGCAGGGGGTACTGCAATAGTTATGATGCTTTCTGAATATAGGGAATCGGTCGATATTGATTTTTTGTGTTCTTCACGTGAAGGTTACAGTAAGCTTCGTTCAGCCCTTTATGGGACAGATTTTTCCCCACTTTTTACATCACCTATGCCCACCATTGGAGAGATTAAAAAAGATCAATATGGTGTTAGAGGACGCATCAATGTTGATGGTGTTCCTATTAGGCTTGAATTTGTTAGTGAATCCCGACTGGATCTTTCGTTTGGCTCCCGTATTCTTGGTGTGCCAACGCTAGGTAAAGTAGATCTATTGGCAGCTAAACTCTTGGCTAACGCTGATCGTGGCCTTGATAAAGCTTCGCAGAGTAAAGATCTCATCGATCTCAGCATGATGCAGTCCGAATGGGGATGTATCCCCGTTGAAGCTTGGAATAAAGCGCGCTCTGCATATGGTATTACGGTTGATAAAGCTTACGATTCTGCCATTCAAATGCTGAATAATAATCAAGCTTATTTTGATAGGTGCATGAAGAATTTGGTTATTTCTGCTGAAAATCAGGAGAAGATAGTTAATACCCTGAAGTTGGAATTTGTTCCTCCTGAGCTAGATAGTTATTATCGCGATTATTAATCTAAGATAGTACTAGTATGAAGCAGAGCTAAATGAATTTTAAGTAAATATGGTCAGATTTGAGTAATTACATGCTTATTAAGAATTTAATTGTCACATTGGAAGGTGAAATACAGATATTAATAACCACATTGCTTAATGAGCAATGGGAAGCAGCCAGGGAATTAATGAATGAATCATTGCGTATGGCTGCTGATGATTTAGCTTTAACTGTATTGGCAGACAGTTTGTATAACTCAGATATCGATATTATTTATCAGCAGCAAGGTGCTTGTCATTTACGGCTAAATACTCTCAATGGAAAGTTTAATCTTTATATTGGGATTAAAGATCGGCAAATTGATTCTCTCACGTTATCTCGATGCCCAATACCTGATGCGTATGCAAAACAGGGTATTTTTATCGAAAAAACGTTAAAGACGTTTGGTCTTAGAGATGTCCCGGATGGTTTGGTATGTTTGCCATCACCATATAATGATGCCAAAGCACTTGTACTATTGCTTGCGGGTTCTGGTCCGCATTCGATGGATTATGATGTTGGGCCTAATCCACTGTTTCGTATGTTGGCACATGAATTAAGTCAATATGGAATTGCGAGTGTACGTTTTGACAAACGTTATTACCGTATCCGGCAGAGAAATATGAACCCTGAGGTTGTCGATCTCAATACGGAAATTGTTGATGATGCTTGTAATATTCTGACTGGTTTGATGGGACATGTTGAATTTCACGATGTGCCAGTATTTCTGGTTGGGCACAGTTTCGGCGGATATGTCAGCCCATTAATTGCAAAGAACTTACAGCAAAAATCGGGTTTAAATGTTACGGGTATTGCGATGTTGGCGGCGCCTTTCCGTAATTTACTCCGGGTGATTTTATCCCAATTACCTAGTGGGAAAGAGCAAGATACAGTATCTCTTGAGCGCTTTTTGTCAGTGCCGGATAGTTATCTCAAACAGATTGAGAATTATCATGCATTTGACTGCTTAAACAGCTTGCCTGCAATGCCGTTATTTTTTGCCCAGGGAGATCAGGATTTCCAGATTTTGCATAATGTTGATTTCACGATGTGGAAAACTGCACTGCAAAATAATAGGCAGGCAGAGTTCAAACTCTACACTGGATTGAATCATATTTTATTGCCTACAACAGGATGTGATGGTGGAGAGGATTATTTGCAACCAGGTCAGATACCGGAGCAGGTAATTGCGGATCTGTCTGCGTGGATCATCCACCATTCATCATGAAATAATGAAAGCGCTATTTATCTTTTGCCAGCAGTTTGACCCAATCGTTAATTGTCGGCCATCGCGCTAAATCTGCAAAGTTGACTGGATACCCCGCACATTTTAGCTGATCAACCAGCATCAGCATTTTTATCGAATCGAAACCGATATCAAAAAGATTTTCATCCTCCGGTATTATTTCTGCTTCCGGGTGAAGCGCTCTGATTTCTCGATGTAAAATTTCATAGATAAGCTGATTTTTCATTGTGTCTCCAAAAAGTTTTATGAAACAAAACAAGTTACAATTCTCTGATACCTTCGATTGGCGCTGATGCGGCTGCGCGATGTGATGGATATACACCAAATACTACGGTAATAAAGCAGGCTGCGAGGGAAGCGAGTAAAAAGGAGTAGAAAGAGAAACCAACCGCAATATCAAATAGTAATAAAATTCTGAAACCGATAAATGAGAATAACAATCCTAATAATGTTCCCAATAGTGAAATTAAAAATGCTTCGGTAAGAAACTGGTAAAAAATATCGGAATAACTTGCCCCTACAGCAAGCCGTATACCAATTTCTCTTCTACGTTCTTTAACACTGATTAAAATCGTATTCATCACACTGACGCCCGCAACAAAGAGGGTCACTGATGATATTGACAGTAGGAAAAGATTAATTTTTGACTGGGTCTCATGCAACGTTTTCAACAACTCGGTGGTATTACGTACCTCATAGCTTTGTTGATGTTTAAACCGTGACAACCGTTGTTCAAGAGCGTATTTAACCGGCTCAATATGAGAGGCATCTTTGGCTTTCAACACCATACCGCCAGGAGGTGTATGGCCGAACAGCCGTACCAAATAGCTGTTGCCTGGCAAAAATGCGGCATCATCGACGCCTGCATCCATGCCTTCGCCTTTCTGTGTCAGGATACCGATAACTTGCATTGAGATATCGTTGATCTTGATGCTCTGCTCAAATGCGGTTTCTTTTTGTGGAAAGAGTCGCTCGGCCAGAGATGCTCCCAAAACCACGACATTTGCCAAGGCAGCATCGTCTTGTGGTGTGTAAAAACGTCCACGATCAATCACCAGATTACGGATAATCGCGATATTTGCATTAGCGCCAATCAATTGAGCATCAGCAGAGCCTTGTGGCGAAACTATTGTTCCTGGCGCAGTATAAAATAGAGTGCTGTGGCTAATATGGGGGTTACCTGAAAGTGACGTTATATCCTCTTGCGTCAGATAATTATTATGGGAATCGAAAGCGCCGTTTTTTTGTCCCTTGTATTTTACTGAAATGATATTACTTCCCATTGAAGAAACCATCTTAACAATATGATGCTTGGTTTCTGTACCAATTGCTTGCATGATCACAATCGAAGCTACCCCGATGGCAATGCATAATAGAGTTAAGAAGACTCGTGTTTTATGAGCGGTAAGAGAGCGTACCGCCATTTTGAGGTTGAACAGGATAACGGTTAAATAAGCATTAAATCTTAAGGTTATTTTACTCATGCTCATTGAGCCACCAAACAACCACTGTCCAGATATAGCCGGCGTTTGGCATATTCAGCAACAACTTGGTCATGTGTTACTAGAATGATGCCGCATCCATTATGATGTAATTCAGTAAAAAGCTGCATGAGGTTGGTCGCATTAGTGGTATCTAACGCGCCGGTAGGTTCATCAGCAATAATAAACTTTGGATTGTTGATCAAAGCGCGAGCGACAGCAACGCGTTGCTGTTCTCCCCCTGATAGATGGCGCGGGTATTTATCTAATAAATTGTCGAGCTGGAGACGATCGATTAAGTAACGGAAATGTTCTCTGTCATAATTGAAGTTTCTTTTTAAGTAGTACATGGGCATCAAGATATTTTCATCAATACGGTAGTTTTCCAGCAGGTTATAATTTTGAAAGACAAAGCCAAAATATTTTCGCCGTAAAAGCGCCAATGAATGAATCTTTTGCTGAGTTACCGTGAGATCGTTAATAAGATATTCTCCCGCACTGGCGATATCCAAAAGCCCTATTATATTCAATAAGGTACTTTTCCCTGAACCGGAGCGACCAAGAATAGCAACATAATCATTCTGGTCTATGGTTAAGCAAATATCTTTCAGGACAAGATGCTGTTTACTCTCATTGCCGTAGGTTTTGCAGATATTATTTAGCGTTATCATTGTTACTACCTCCAAGATTATCTTGTTTGGAAAGTACAATGATCTGCTCGTTATTCTGCAATCCGCTGACAACGACTGAACGTCTTCCATTGTTATGACCGATCAATAATTTTCTTACTACGATGTTTCCATCTTTCATTTCACGTAAAAAATAGGTAGTTAGATCATCGTTCAAAGGTTGATGCCGTTTATTATTCAGTATGTCACTGGGTATGGTCACTACGCCGGTGCTTTCGTGGGTCACAATAGTGACATCCGCACTCATACTGGGTTTGAGCAGGAAATTATCATTAGGGACATCAAATAGCACGGTATAATAAACGGCATTATTAATGAGATCGGGCTTATACATAATCTTCTTAACATTACCGTGCCATATATGCTGATTTGTACTATAGATCTTGAAGGAAGCTTTTTGCCCCGTCACGATTTGGTTAATATCTGCTTCGGAAACTTTTGCATAAACAGTCATATTTTTGAGGTCGGCAATTTGCATGAGAACCGGTGTCTGTTGATTGACATTTAGCGTTTGCCCGGGGTCAACATGAATTGCAGTCACTACGCCAGCAATCGGCGAATAGATTTGGGTATAACTGAGGCTGACTTCTTCACTATGCAAAATATGTTCATTTTGCCTGATGTCTGCTTGGAGGCTTTCAATTCTGGCCTGGCTTTTTTTGACGCCAAAAGCAGCCTCATCCAGTAGCTGCTGGCTGGTTGCGGAGTGCAGGTTAAGCTCTCTTTGGCGCTTTTCCGTGATGACCAGAAGCTGATAAGCATATTGTTCCTCCTGCAACATGGCTCGCAATTTTTCTAATCGCGCTCGGCTTGCCTCAACTTTAGTACGATAAAAAGTATCATCAATGCTAGCGACCAGCTTACCTGCTTCAACGCTATCCCCGACTTCAACATATAACTTGGTTAACTGGCCTGAGATTTGGCTACCAACATTGACCTGACTGGTTGGTTGTACAACACCGGCAGCATTTACCGTAGTAATAACATCACCTAACGTTCCGGTGATGATTTGTTCTGTCATCACCGTAGATGTCTCTTTTTGGCTAAAGTTGTTATAAGCCACGGCAAGAAAAGCGATCATGATGATGGTGATAACAACCCATTTCTTTTTTTTGACCAGCACAATCAGCATCCATTTTACTATTTGTTATCGTTCCATATTGCCAGGCATCAGGTCATGCTGAGTGCCTATGCAATCCAATAAATCAATCAAAAACAGCCCCATGTCGCTGATGATATCTTCAGAGAAAATATCATCATCGTAGAGCCATTCCAGACCTATCCCAGTTGGCAAATTGATCAGTTCGAGCGCGATATCTCCTTTAGGCTTGAGTCCCTTGATTTTTTCTTTGGTGCAACGGGTTTCACCAAGATATAAACCGGTTTCAAACCCTATTTGAGAAGAGAAATAATAAGTGACTTCCGGCAATTGCATACCGTGGTGGTGATGGAGATGTTGTTTCAAATAGGCCAGTGAGACATTGGAATGAGTATTCGCGTCTGCCAGAAAATCGCGGACATACCTGGATACGTTAATCAGCGAAGTTTCCGCAGTAACGTAGGGCAGCAGTAGAGTGGTTGCGAAGCTACCAACACTGTCAAACGGTATGGGAGGAGCGCGGTTGGCACAAGGAATACCTATGATAATCTCATCTTTATTGAGTAATGAGTTAATGGTCATCAGAAATGCGCCAATCACAATATGTTCCAGAGTCACCGCATATTTTTTCTGCGTGCTGGATAGTGCGGCAATTAATTGTGGAGACAACGGCATTGAATAACGTCGGCCTCGGACCCTAAGATGAGCTTCCGATGAATCATTATCTTGTCGGGCAACCGAAAGGACGTTGAACAATTTTTCTGTCCAAAAATTTAATGTTTCGTCTGACATGCGCTGATTAATGAGATTAATGCTTGTTTCCGTCGTGGCTTCAATCTTTGGTACATTATCTGCGTAAGCGGAAGATAATTTTTGCAACACATGAGCAATCGACATCCCGTCACAGAATGCATGATGAAAATTTAATAAAAGGTAGTGCTTATGTTCTGCTATTTTTAACAACTTAAAATATACCGGTGGATTATCCTGTAACGCCATCGGTTTAAATGCCATATCATTTAAGATCTTGCGGAATGAAATCTCAATATTGATGCCGGTAGCATGAGTTAAATCGATATATTCGAAAGGCAGATTCTCTTCAATAACAGGTGAAAGGGTTAAAGAGAGTTGCCCATCTATTATGGTGACTCTTTGGCAGAGGGCAGGGAAATATTGCATGATATACAGCAAAGCGTAACGTAATTTCTTTAAATCAATCTCGCCGGTCAGATGATAATATAGTGGGATATTATGAGCGCCGGAACGATTAGAGATAGTATCGATGATCCAATAATACTGGTCGTGTTGTTCTGTCAGGCAAGTGTTATTTTTATCGATTAAAACCGGTATTTGCCCTTGTTGAATGACAGATTGTAATAGATAACCTAATCTAGGGGCGTGATAGAAATCTTCCAGGTGAATAGAACAATTAAAACGTTGCTGGATCTTGTTAATTAATAATAATGCCTTAAGCGAAGTACCACCTGCGTCAAAGAAATTAGTCTCTTCATCAACAATGCCATCGCTATCGCCAAAAACTTCCCGCCATAAAGTAAAAAATATTTCTCGTTTTTCGCCTTTAATCTGCGAAATATTATCTTCTTTATTCAACTCTGATATTGTAACAGAATTGTTGGGTGATGATAATTCGACAATAAAAGGTACCTGCAATTTTGGATAACATCCACGCAAAAATGAGACGATTTCGTGACGTGTGATTGAGCATGATCTATCAGGTATAAATATATTAATATATTGGTACCCCGTTTCATTTTCTTTTATCGTTAAATGAATGTCATCAATATTAATCGCCGCTGTAAGTAATTTTTGCATTTCATCCAGATCGACACGTTTCCCGTCAATTTTATGCTCTTTATCCAGACGGCCAATGAAATTTAAATTACCTTGGGCATCGTAAAATCCACGGTCTCCGGTTAAATAATAGATTTCTCCATCGTTCAACTGTAAGAATTTACGTGAAGTTGACTGATTATCGTTAATATATCCGGTACAGATAGAATCGCCACGGATGCATATTTCTCCACTACTGCCATTAATGATCTTATTAGTTCCATATTCCCGAATAACGATAGTGGTATTTGCTAGCGCTTTACCAATGATATTACCGGGTTGAAATTTATCATCTATTTTGTGACTGCTAGCCACAACGCAACATTCTGTTGGGCCATAAGAGTTAATCAAGGAGATACCGCATCCTACTTTTTCCAACCAATGATGAATGGCTTTATCCATTGCTAGATCGCCACCGATAATTGTCATTCTAATCGAAGGTGCGAGTTCTTTAATGGCTGAATGTAGGAAAAAGACAATTTGATGCCAATAATTGGTAGGAAAATTAACTATAGTGACCGATTGTGCATGGCAGAATGAAAATAGTGTCTCCAGTTCAACGATCATATTATCATTGGCAATGGCTAATGTAGCGCCTTGATAAAAACATCCGAACACCTCTTCAATATAAGCATCGAAGACGGGTGTGCTGAAATTGAGAATAACGTCATCTTGTTTAATATCATACTGCTCTGTCATTGCCGCCAAATAGGCATAAAGCCCCTTAAACGTTATCGGTACTGCTTTCGGTACACCTGTGGTGCCTGATGTGAAAAAGATATAGGCTTCGTCTTCTTGAGTTGTGGGACGTTTTATATCATGCCCCAGAAATATCTCGGAAGGGCGAGTTTCTATATCTTCGATAAAGAGAATGTGCGTATTATTAACACCGTTTACTTTTTCATGGTAATGACGAGCAGTGATTAATAAAGAAATATTCAGGCTACTTAATATATTATTTATCTCTTCTTGCCCAAATGTCATATTGATTGGGACAAAACATAATCCCGCAGTATGGATGGATAATATAGATAATAAGGAATCCACCCCTCTGGGCAATAATACGGCTACCCTTCGGTTTTGTAGTGGGCAGGATAATAACAATTGACTGAAAGTGGATAATTTGCGGTAAAGTTCACGGTAATTAAGGCAATGCACGGCGTTTATTTCTGCTTGATCCCCATAAATGACTGATTTTTTGTCCGGTGACACTGCAAATATTTGTGCTATTCGACCAATAATATTCTCTTTGATAGGGTGATTAACGACAATATTTTCTGGGTTATCTAGGCTAGATATAATATTATCCGTTGGTTCAATTTCTTTATATTTCCCCCAATATGTCTCAACCGTTTCATTAATATTTTCTGCAATCGTACTATAAATACGTAAATAATCGTCGATCAGAGTATGGGCGGCAAAATGACTATACAGGCGGCTCCCCACATCCAATTCAACTAATGCTGATTTCCCATCAGGAGAAAACCGGATGTTAATACCATAATTATTGACTGCGCCGGAAGTCATACAACCGCGAATGGCGCGATTATCTTTCATAAGATCATGTTCAAGCTCATGTAGCAGATTAACATAGGGAGCGGCAGTAAATTGATCTGCTCGACTGATTGCTTCATCATTTAAATCATTTATATCAATACGGCTATGTTTGCTATGCAGACTAATTTGCAACTGCATTGCTACGAGGATCTGTTTTATTGTTGCCTGCGGGGCCAAAGAAACCATCAGAGGCAAGGTGTTCATTGCCGGGCGATAATAGCGGTACTCTCCTTTATCATGTCGGTTAGAGAAGGGTAAATTGATGATACTTGTTGATAAGCAACCTCGTTTGGTCATTTGCAGACATAGAGCCAGTATCATCATTAATTTATCATTAAAGGTAAAACCACCGTTATTTGCGGTGAGCGGCCGGCTTACTTTAATTGCTTTTGAGGGAAATAGGCGTTTACGGGCATAATCCTCTAATTTGGGCAGTTGGTTGAGGTAATTATTCCAATACTCTTTGTTGTTGGCATAATGCACGTTTGCTTTATATTTAACTTCGTCAAGGTAAGCCTGATAGGTAAAAATAGGCGCTGATGTTGGGTGGAATGTTTGTTGTTCATAGCAAGACAAAACATCATGAATCAACTGACCTATGCCCCAATAATCTGTGGCAATATGGTGAGCGATGATTCCCCAGAAATAGCACCCAACATCATTAAAGTAAAGATAATGCCTTATCGTCACACCCTTTTCAGGCGCTAGCGGTTGAGTTGTTCTCTTTGCAAAATCCGCTTTTGCCGCTGGTTCTACTATTGGCTCTGACAGTTTTATTGGTATCACTTCGACCAGTGTAGATCCCTTCTCCTGAAAAATATTGTGTTCAGCAATACGGTAACGTAAGGAAAAACCATCATTGAAGTGATGAATGGTTATAATGGCCTGCTTCAATCTTGCCAAACTAATATTATCACTGAAACTGACGAATTCACCGACATTGAAGACAGACTTATCGTCAGCAACAGTGTTAGCAATAGCTAAACGGAGCTGTGTATAATTCAACGGCCAATAATTGTCACTATATTCCATTATTTTACGGCTCCACGCTATATTTTACCTTGTAACTCGCCCTTTATTTTTTCAAAAATAGATTCATCTATGCATAACCCAATATTACCTTCTGAGCTAAAGCAGATCAGAGGGCGTTTACTTACACGTAGAATAAAATATTTGTTTTGTCCCTTGTGGTAGTATCCAGACGAATAATGGATAATATGTATACCATTACTTCGACTAAAATCTTCCAAGGAAACGCCTTCTTCCTGGTGTAATGAGGAAATAACCCATTCGTGTGAATATACCCCGGACTTCATCAATAATTTTCCTTCCTTGACCACGGTTTTATTTGATAACAGTTGATAGCCTATAAATAAGGTAATGATGACAAAGAGCGTTGTCGCAATACTTGCCGCCAGCTTATTGGGATTGCTGTTACTGAGCCAGTATGGTACAGGCAGAAAAACTAAAGCGATCAGGACGAGCATAGCGACATTCATTAATATGACTTTGAAGTCTGGATTTAATCCCACGATATTATTCATGCTGCTGCCATTCCTAAAGATAATTCGGTAAAGAGATGAATCACTTCTTTGCGTTCTTCGCGGGTTGCGGGCAGATTGATATAACCACATTTTTGCGCCGCAAACAGACAAGCGGTGATTTCCCTTCTGACAGCTTCTTTGACCAGTGTATCCACCATTTCTTGGTTGTTATAGAGTCTGGCAAGATGAAGAGAAGCCGTGCCGGTTGAAAGATCGCTATGATCAATTTTGGGTAAATAATTTGCCATACATACAGTAACCGCTACTTGTACCGCCAGGCTCAAGTAAGCTGCTACGTTAACTGCCGCCGCCGCGTTCACCGCTGCGACAACTCGGGTGCCAACAGCTACGTTAACCGCCGCAACGACATTTGCCCCTACCACAAGGCGAGCAATCTCAATACTGGTATCATCTTCACGGTTTAAGGGTTCCAGAATTTCCTTCAGCCGGATAAGAGGAGGAGTGTCTGTATCTTGGAGCTGATAGGATTCGATGTGTTCTTTAAAATGCGCGACAAGACTGGCATCTTGATTGAGATGGTGATTGATTCGGCTTCTCAGACTTGAGCCCCTTTCGTTTAAACCATAGGTTTTTAAGTGGGAAAAGAGCGCTTCATAGTCGTTGGTTTTTACCGCATTCATTAAGTCTTTGTCATAAGTGATGAATAGCAGTAATTCCTCTGCGGAACCGGGGCTAACGATATCTTTGTCCATGCCAAATTCAGCCAGCACTTTTTCCGGTGATTCCCGGTATTCTAATGCTAAATTGGGCTGTTGCTGTAGGGTTTCCCAGAATCGGTTATAGGTGATGATCTCTTCCCAAACTTCAACCGGGAGTTTGGCGTTTGACATTGACAGCCTTAGCTTATTTTCTTCAACCTCCCCCGGAGAGAGTAATGAACGTGGCACGCCAAACAGGCGGTTGCTATCAGTGCTAGCGTTGACGGTGGGTATGACACTGCCAATAGCTGCACCGGCAGCCACGCCAATAAATGTACGTCTTTTCATAATTCGTTCCTTTATAAGTTAACGGAATTCTTTTTTTATTGAGCGTTATACCCGTCATCTTTCAAGTTGCCTCTTTGTTGGCTGCACTCACTCACCCCGGTCACATAGTTATCTATGCTCCCGGGGATTCGCTCCCTTGCCGCCGCGATGCATCTTGAAATCCATACGGTATATATAAGATAATATGTAACCTTTCCTTATTAAGCTTCTTCATTACTGAGATAATTTCATGAAATAATTATCTAACTGATATTTCTTGCCTGCGATATTAATTGTAAGTATATATTGTGATTACCATAACAGTATTTGGGTATAGCATCTAATACTCAATGGGAAAACATAGAATAATTTACCCTCCGTTCGATTAAAGGTTAGACGGTACTAACTATTAGCTGGATGGTGACATTTTGCAATAGATTAGTTGATTAAATTTATATTTTGAGCGTTTAGACTAAATATATCTTGCGACAAAATGTCCTTATTTAGAGTCCGATCACAAAATAACAAGTAAAAATATTCCTAAAGAAGAATAAAGTATTTCCTTTCCTTGATTACCACTATATTCAATAAAAATTTGCTAGCCGGAAAAGGAGTGTTTTCGCAATATTCGTTAGTAGTAACATTAAAGCTCCAACTCGATCCTGTTATACCCGTTATCTTTCAAGTTGCCTCTTTGTTGGCTGCACTCGCTCACCTCGGTCACATAGTTATCTATGTTCCCGGGGATTCACTCCCTTGCCGTCGCGATCTATCTTGAAATCCATAGGGTATATATTTTTCATTCCTCAGTTAAATTAATGGCATTTTTTTCTGCTGAGTAGTAGATGAGATCCAGCCGTTCTTTAGCGTTAAATTTCTTTATTACCGGAATAATTTCTTTGTGATAATTATCTAACAGATTCCGGCGTGTCCTTTCGTCTTTATGCAAATAAGCACAAGCTTGGCAAGGATGAACGATTTTTTCCAGATCAATGCTGCTATTCTGTGGGCGATATTTTTTTAGGATCTTGTACGGCCCCTCAATTCTTAACCATACTTTCATAAAGTCTTCTTCTTGACCTTTAAAAAGCTGAGATACATCGCCTCCTTGCAAACGGCCAAGTTTCATTTCGGGGATATGCTCTAATGTCAGCCCACAGCAAGCGGAAATTTCACCGTGTGGTGTCAGTACAATATTTTCAAAGACCTGATCGCACCCTTTTGCCAGTTGCTGATCCCGGTTTGGAACATCTTTTCGTTCTTCGCTGGTGTCATAGAACGGCATCCAGGTATTTCGCTGTAAGTTAATTTTGTTTTTTTCTTTCAGTCGCTTAATAACAGGATTCTGGGTGATTTGCGTTGCAATGGCGGAATCAAAGGTATCCTGTTCTACTGTAATCAGTGTTGTAATATTTTGTTCGGCCAATGCTTCTGCCGCGGTCACTACGCTGTCAAGGGGAATCCATTCACTGTGATCTTTCCCTGTACTGATGTTCATCTCTGTGATGCCAGCATCTATTAAGTCTTGGGCGATTTTTTGCGCCTTTTCTCTATTTTTTCCCCAATAACCGTTAGTCACGCAACGAGTTAATAAGCCGTGATCTGAGGCAAAGCGAATGGCTTCAATCAGATCTTTACCTAGCAGGAAACACTCCCCACCACTGAAAACAACTAACTTTAGCCCTGGAAAATTAGCTTTTGAGTGTGCAATAAATTGTTTAATTTCATCCAGGCTTAAACGCGCTTTTACCGAGGGGTTACATTCAAAACAACATTCTTTGCAAGCAGCATTGCAAGTATATGTTGTGATCACGGTAGCAGTGTTCGGATATTGTTCCCAATATCCAGGAGGAAAGCATGACATAATTTACCCCTGTTGGATTAAAGGTTATACGTTACTAACTATTAGCAATATGATTTTATTTTGCAATATATTAGGTAATTAAATTTGTATTTTGAGTGCTTGCACGAAGTATGATTTGTTACGAAATGAATTTATTTAGAAGCAGCTCACAAAATAGGGTTAGAAATATTTCTGGTTGAGGATAAAGTAAATAGGTATAAACAGTAATCGACGATTTTTCAAGGTATTGAATATTATTGTAAGGAATAAAATCATGTCTATTGAATTTACACCCTGGCCGGTTGAATTAGCAGAACGTTATCGTGAAAAGGGGTATTGGCTTGGTAAACCCTTGACTGACATACTTTATAAACAATGTCAGAGACAACCTGAAGCAATAGCTATTATCTGTGGTGACCGTAAATTTAGTTATCATCAACTTGATCAACAATCATCTGCATTAGCTAAAAATTTAACGTCAGTGGGAATAAAGAGAGGTGATACTGCTATCGTACAATTGCCAAATATAGCTGAATTTTATATTACATTTTTTGCGCTACTGAAAATGGGGGTAGTACCTATTAATGCATTATTTAGCCATAATAAATTAGAGTTACTTGCTTATGCGCAACAAATTGATCCAAGTCTAATTGTATTTTCGTCAGAGCATTCACTTTTACAGAATAATGATTTCCTGGAGCAATTAAAAACACATTGTCCACGGTTAAGGAATATCGTCGTTGATGGTGGCAAAATACAATATACTAATGAATTATATACCAATGAATTAAAGCCGTGGTTAGAGCCAATAAATTTACCTTTGAATTTTGAGGCGACACGTTCAGATGAAGTCGCTTTTTTTCAACTTTCAGGCGGGAGTACAGGGACACCTAAATTAATTCCAAGGACGCATGACGATTACTATTATAGTGTGAGACGCAGTGTTGAAATTTGTGAGTTGACACAACAGACCCGTTATCTTTGTGCTTTGCCGGCGCAACATAATTATCCATTGAGTTCTCCGGGGGCGCTTGGCGTATTTTATGCTGGTGGTTGTGTCATATTAGCAACAGATCCTGGACCTACGACCTGCTTTCCACTCATACGTGAACATAAAGTAACAATGACCTCACTGGTGCCATCGGCTGTTGCGTTATGGATTCAGACGATGAGGAAATACGAATATTCACTAGAAAGTCTTCGGCTATTACAAGTCGGTGGAGCAAAGTTAAGTGAAAGTGTGGCGCGAGTGATACCGAAATTTTTTTCATGTAAGTTGCAACAGATTTTTGGTATGGCCGAAGGGTTGGTATGTTATACCCGGCTTAATGACGATGATGAACGTATATTTACCACTCAGGGGCGCCCAATGAGTGAAGATGATGAGATACGTATCGTTGATGATCAAGGCAATATCCAAGCGCCAGGTTCGGCGGGTATGTTAATCATTCGTGGGCCATATACATTCCGGGGATATTATAAAAGTCCAGAGCACAATGCGAAGGTGTTCGATAAAGAAGGTTTTTATTATTCCGGTGATTTAGCCTATATGACGAAAGAGGGTTATGTGTGTATTGTCGGACGTGAGAAAGATCAAATTAATCGCGGTGGTGAAAAAATTGCTTCGGAAGAAATTGAATCTTTGTTACTCAAACATGAAGGTGTTATCCATAGCGCTTTGGTTTCGATGCCTGATCCTCTGATGGGAGAAAAAAGTTGTGCTTTTATTGTAGTGGCTGATCCGAATATGAACACGTTGCAACTGAGGAAATATTTAAGAGGTATGGGGATTGCTGAATATAAATTGCCTGATCGTTTCGAGATTATTGATGTTATGCCTGTTACACCAGTCGGAAAGATTGATAAATTATTATTAAGAAAAATTATTCGAGACAAATTAGAAAGTTAATTAATGACATGAAGGTATTAAAATGACCATTCCATCATTGAAAAATTATACACTACCTCAGCCAAAAGATTTTCCAAGCAATAAAGCATCTTGGTTATTCGAACCCCATAGGGCAATTTTACTTATTCATGATATGCAGGATTATTTCTTGCAGTTTTTCGGTGATAATAGCTCTCTAATCAATAAATTAATTGAAAATATCCATTTATTGAGAATGTTTTGTAAAGAAAAAGAGATTCCCATTATATATACAGCACAACCTAAAGTACAAAGTGATGAAGAGCGTGCATTACTTAATGATATATGGGGGGCTGGCTTGAATAGATCACCCCATTTACAGAATATTAGCCGTGCATTGGCCCCTAATAATGATGATATTGTAATAGTTAAGTGGCGTTATAGTGCATTTCAACGCTCTTCGTTAGAAAAAAATATAAAAGACTTAGGTCGGAATCAATTAATTATTTGTGGGGTGTATGGACATATTGGTTGCATGATTACTGCGGTTGATGCATTTATGAGAGATATCAAGCCTTTTTTAGTGGGTGATGCGATAGCTGATTTTACGCTTGAAGATCACCTCATGGCTTTAAAATATGTTGCCGAAAAATCAGGAATGGTTGTGAGTACTGAGGAAATAATTTCATCAGTAAATTTCGATAAATAGAATTTATAAAAAATGCGTAATAAATCGCTATCAAAGAAGAAATAAAATGAGAAATAAACAGAATTTACAAATGGATTTTAACCATAAAACCGTCTGGGTAACTGGGGCGGCACGTGGCATTGGTGAACAAATTGCCCGTGATTTTACCGCGCTTGGCGCTGACGTAATAGGTTTCGATCGCGTATTTGAGCAAGATAATTTGCCTTATAAATGTATACAACTCGATATCAGTGATCCAGAAAAGGTCGAAATGATTTGTTCCCAACAACTGTCTATCTCAGCCAAATTAGATATTCTGGTTAATGCTGCCGGTATATTGCAATTGGGAAATATTGATGAGCTAAATATTAGTGACTGGCATCGTTGTATTAATGTTAATGCTTCTGGGGCTTTTTATCTATTTCGTACAGTGATTCCCCATTTTAAACGTCAGCGCAGTGGCACTATTATCAGCGTCAGCTCTAATGCGGCACATGTTCCACGTATGCAAATGGCGGCTTATTGTGCATCAAAATCAGCACTGACAAGTTTAACGCATTGTGTTGGGTTGGAACTCGCGCCGTTTGGTGTACGTTGTAATGTTGTATCCCCTGGTTCGACAGATACACCTATGCAGCGTTCCATGTGGAAAACTGATGATGATGAAAAAAATATGATTAACGGGTATCCTGAGCAATATAAATTAGGTATTCCCCTCGGAAAGATTGCAAATGTTAATGAAATTTCACACACCGTACTTTTCTTGTCTTCTGATTTGGCAAGCCATATAACGCTACAGGATATTGTGGTCGATGGTGGTGCGACGTTAGCTTGTTAATTGTTTGAATTGATACGAAAATACCCGTCATTTCTGTAACATAAGGAAAAATTACCCTAGCCTAAATAGGATTAGGCTGTTGTAGGGTATTGAAATCAAATCTATGAGCCATCTCGATCCTACTTTACTGGTGCTGCTAGTGTTGGCCGCACTGGGCATCATCAGCCACAACATGACCGTCACGCTTGCAATGCTGCTCTTGCTGGTTATCCGTATAACGCCACTGAATCATTTTTTCCCGTGGGTGGAAAAATATGGGCTGACTATTGGTGTACTTATTTTGACTGTGGGAGTCATGGCGCCTATCGCCAGTGGAAAAATTACGGTACAAGCTGTCCTCAGCTCGTTTATGAATTGGAAATCGTTACTCGCGATAGTGATAGGTGTATTAGTGTCATGGTTGGGTAGCCGGGGGGTTTCATTGATGTCTAATCAGCCATCGACAGTCGCTGGTTTGCTGGTGGGGACGGTATTGGGTGTTGCCCTGTTTAAAGGTGTTCCTGTGGGGCCGCTGATTGCTGCGGGGATTTTGTCATTATTGATTGGTAAATCATAGCCGTTATGTTGCCGGAACTGAGTGTGATACAGACAGAAATGCAGCAGCAAGGGTTACGTCGTTTGTTGGTGTTGAGTGGAGATGATCATTGGTGCTATTTGCAGGCTAATGAATTACAGCAAAGATTTATTGGTGATTGGTTATGGATCTCTTATCATAAACAGCACGCTGTGCTGCCAGAAAAGGCGGCCAGTTTATTAGGCCAGGAATATCTGCATGGAATATTTGATGCTACCGCAGGTTTTAATGCGGAAGCACTGGCGATATTGGCAGGCACATTGAAAGCTGGAAGCTGGTTGGTGATGATGGTTCCATCTTGGTACCAATGGCATTATCAACCAGATAAGGATAGTGCGCGTTGGAACGAACAGTTAGATGCTATGCCAACGCCGCATTTTGTTCAGCATATTCAGCAGCAAATTGTTAGCGATCCCCAAGTTTTGCTATGGCGGCAAAATGATCCCTTGTGCATCCTTGAATTTCCACAATCTGAATTTCCACAATATAGTGCGTGGCAACTGCCTGATGGCAACCCAACGGCCAGCCAGCATGCCATTTTGACTCGACTTTTGCGGGCAAATCAGGGGGTATGGGTCATTACTGCGCCAAGAGGGCGAGGTAAATCGACACTTGCAGGTATGTTAATGCAGCAATGGCAAGGAAATTGCTGGTTAACTGCACCAGCAAAAGCGGCAACCGAAGTTATTAGGTGTTATGCGGAGGAAAAGGGAAAATTCTGGGCCGTAGATAATTTGCTGAAATATTGTAGACAAAATAGCGTGTCAGATATTGATTGGTTGCTTATCGATGAAGCTGCTGCTATTCCAATGCCTCAATTATCTGAGTTGATCAGCTATTTTCCCCGAATATTGTTGACCACAACTGTGCAAGGATATGAAGGTACAGGACGCGGATTTTTACTTAAATTTTGTGTTGGAATCCCTGATAGTCATATTCTAAACCTGACGGCTCCTGTGCGTTGGGCTGAAAATGATCCGCTGGAAAACTGGTTGGAAAAAGCTTTACTGTTTGAGGATGCAATTCCTGTCAACAATTCTGATAAGGCTATTAGTTATCACGTTTGTCATCAGCAACAATGGATTAAACAACCTGAATTGCTGAGGCAGTTTTACGGCATATTGACCAGCGCTCACTACAAAACTTCACCTTTAGATTTACGGCGTTTACTTGATGCCAAAGGCATGCAATTTGTTGCGGCTTTTGGAAATAATGCCTTAATGGGGGCTTTGTGGATGGTTGAAGAGGGGGGATTGGCGCTTGAGTTAGCCCATGAAATATGGGCAGGTAGGCGTCGTCCAAGAGGAAATTTGGTTGCTCAATCGTTAGCTGCCCATAGCGGTTTACCGCAGGCGGCGGTTTTGAAATCTCAACGGATCAGCAGGGTTGCTGTACAGGCTAATAATCGCAGACAAGGTATTGCTCAGGGAATGATCGCGTATCAACGGGAAAGGGCAGAAAAACAGGGAGTGGATTTTATTTCCGTTAGCTTTGGTTATACTGCGGAGCTTTGGGCATTATGGCAGAAATGTGGCTTCCAATTAGTGCGAATGGGAACTCATTTAGAAGCCAGCAGCGGTTGTTATACGGCAATGGCTATTTTTCCCCTGAGTGAACAAGGGATTGTGCTGGGGATTCAAGCTGAGCAACAGCTTGCCCGTGATGCACATTGGCTGGAATCGCAGATTGGATTTAGCTTGCCTGTTGATTACCAAACTGACCATCATCTCAATCAGCATGATTGGCAGGAACTGTCAGGTTTTGCATTTGCTCACCGACCATTTTCTGCTTCATTACCGGCCTTGCAACGATTGTTGCTGAACAGTGATTTGCCGTTGATTGCGCTAAGAAATCATCTCCAGCAAGAAATGAGTGTTGAGCAATGCATCACCGTATTAAAGTTGAGTGGATATAAGGCATTAATGCGACTCTGGCGGCAAGAAACCGCACAGGCGTTGTCAAGTCTCAATCGGAAACTTACCAGAGAGTGGCAAGAGTGGACTATGGCTTTTTCTGTGGCCAATCATCTTCATCATCCCACTTGCTATTAAGATCCCGATGAGGAGGTAGTTCCGGTTTATTGTCCAGAAATTTTTTAACATCCAGTCGGCGTAACTCTTTAATGGCATTGAGAAGAACGCCAACTAATAAAACTAAAATAATCCACCAGTAATCAGCTAACCATTGCATGAGGTTGTCTCCTGCGCAACATGGAGGTAATTTTCAAATACATAAGGTAAGTTAGTAGATAACCAGTCAATGCCGGCGATGTCATGCTGTTGCCATACATCCAGTAACATCTGCTGAGTCAGCAATTTTTCCAATTGCTTGGCTAATGGTTGGTAGCTGATATGCCACGGTTCATCAGCGACACTGCCACGGTTACCGACAAAAGGACGGTAAAAACCGAAATGAGCCATATTCTCGGTCAACCAATGAGTTAATGGTGCGAAATAACCACCATTTTCATATTCCCAAGGTTCGAGTAATAACGTCTGGTTATCCGGTAGCATCGTTGGATCATAGATATCCAAATCTGTTCCCCAATGATGACGGCTGGCACCGGGCAGGGCGGACCAACGAAGAATTGCCTTACAGCGTTCTCCTTCTGATAATTGGGTGATGTCCATGGGTTGGCTGTTTTCATCCAACACCGGGCGTTCACCACGGAATTTTCCATTCCAGATAGCTTGCTGACGTTGAAAATCACGGAACGTGCTGGCCGGTTGCAGATGAATTCCGGCCTTTTCAGCGGCTTGTTGCATGGAAAGAAAAGCATTGGCGGCTTCTGGTTGTAATCGGTGATTGCCAAAGAGAGAAATCAAGTGGCCAGTAGCCAGGCCGGTTAACATATTTGCTGTGATCACTGGATTAATTGCTCCATAACACGTTGATAAATCCGGCTGAGTTGTTGCAGATCGGCGGCGCTAACGGACTCATTAACTTTATGAATTGTTGAGTTCAGTGGCCCCAGTTCGACAACTTGAGCACCCATCGGAGCAATAAATCGTCCATCGGATGTACCACCACTGGTAGATAATTCAGGTTGATAGCCGCAATATTGGTCTATTGCCTGAATGACGGCATTGACTAACTCACCTTTGGCTGTTAGGAAAGGCTGACCTGCCAGTATCCACTCAATCGTGTAATTGAGATTGTGATTTTTGAGGATAGTTTCAACCTGTTCACGGATTTGGCTGTCAGTCAGTTCTGTACTGAAACGGAAATTGAATTGAACTTGCACATTCCCAGGGATCACGTTATGACTGCCTGTTCCCGCGTGGATATTGGCAATTTGCATACTGGTCGCCGGGAAAAATTCATTCCCTTTATCCCAATGTGTATTGATCAATGTCTGTAAAGCAGGAAGGAGACGGTGGATTGGGTTATCAGCTAAATGCGGATAGGCAACGTGGCCTTGAATACCGTGAACAGTGAGATTCGCAGTAAGGGAACCTCGACGGCCGTTTTTCACCATATCGCCAAGATGATGCTGGCTAGAAGGTTCACCTATCAGGCAATAATCCAAACGTTCATTGCGGGACATCAAGGTTTCAACCACTTTAATGGTGCCGTGGGTGGCTTTCGCTTCCTCGTCTGAAGTAATAAGAAAGGCCAGACGTCCATTATGGTTGGGATAGGCGGCAACGAAACGTTCAGCCGCGACAATCATGGCAGCTAATGAGCCTTTCATATCTGCCGCACCCCGGCCATATAGCATGCCATTACGGATAGTTGGCTCAAATGGGGGATATTCCCACTGAGATTCATCGCCCGCAGGGACGACATCGGTGTGCCCGGCAAAGGCTAATGTCGGGCCTATGCCGCGATAGGCCCAAAAATTGTTTGTATCGCCAAAGGGCATTCGTTCAATGGTAAAGCCAATTGCTTGCAAATGAGCGATCATAATATTTTGGCAACCTTTATCGTCCGGGCTGATAGAGGGTTGTCTGATGAGTTGTTGTGCAAGTTCAATTACAGGGCAAGTCATTTCAGAGTGCCTCAGCAAAAAATTGCTGATACTCATCCACTCTATAGCCTAATAGGCAATCACCTTTTGCAGAAATTAATAGTGGACGTTTGATAATAGCGGGTTGTTCCAACATCAACGCTTTTGCTGCGTCAGCATTATTAATTGTTGTTCGTTGTTGATCGGTCAGTTTACGCCAGGTTGTACCACGGGTGTTAATTAATGATTCCCAACCCAGTTTGTCAATAAATGACTGCAAAAGTGTTGCATTGAGTCCATCAACACGATAATCATGAAACAGGTAAGTAATTTCCTGTTCTTCCAGCCAACGACGGGCTTTTTTTATCGTGTCACAATTCTTGATCCCATAGAGAGTAAAAGCGGGTTGAGAAGATTTATCCAATATCATTTAACAGATCCTTAAAAAAATTTAAATACCTAAACATAATGCTGGAAAATGCCTGTTTTATCTAGATGATATCCTGATTTTTATTATCGGAGATACCAAAACAGGAGACTCAATTTTATTGGCCTGTTCTCATAGGGGGTATTTGCTACATAACAGCGATAAGAGCCGACCCTCGGTAATAAGCTCAAGGAGCGGCTCGGAAGAAGTATTAGGCTACTCCATTTTTCCTATGTTGCAAATACATGATTGTTGCAGCCAGACGGGAACGTACATTCAGTTTTTTTAACAAGTTTCTGATGTGTACCTTCACTGTCTCTTCAGAAATAAATAAGACATCAGCAACTTCCTTATTGGTCATGCCACTGGAAACTTCTTTTAATACATCTAACTCACGTTTGGTCAATTCAGATAAAGGATCAACATGTTTATGACGGTTAGCGAGATGTTGGTATATTTTTTCACTAAATACAGTTTGTCCACGAGCAGCATGGCGAATACTGCTTAATAACGAATCTAAGTCGCTATCTTTAAGCAAGTAGCCATTAGCTCCTGCGTCAATGGCTGCGTAAACATCATTTCGATCATCTGAAACGGATAATACCAGTACATAGGAATTGATCCCTTTTCTACGGATAGATTTAATCGTGTCCACGCCTGAAAGGCCATTCATATTGAGATCTATCATAATGACATCAGGTTTCAGCTTGCATGCAATATTTATTGCTTCTTCACCATTGTCAGCTTCCGCTGTTACGGTAAGAGCCCGATCGAGCTCTACAATCTGTTTCAAGCCATGGCGAATGAGAGGGTGGTCATCAACTATCATCACTGAATGGTTATACATTTTCCTTCTCCCTTAAATAAGTAAAGCCACGAAATGCAGACTTTGAATTTGATTAAAAGGCAGTAATGAATGGGTCTGCCCTAAATTAAATTGCTATGAAAAAATTTTATCAAAACCGATTGATTTACAAAGTTGATAGCTCTGTAAGTCCAGAAAGCACATCCTGATATAAAAATATAAATAGCGCAAATTAGTTTGATAAGTAAAAAAAGAAGATGAGTAATTTTCACAAAAAATACATAACTTAACTTCTTTTAATGGTGTTAAAAATCAATATGTTAAATGTATGATTATTAGATTTGTTTTCTTTTATAAAATTTATTTTAATTGAATTTATATTGAGAGTTTTTCTGAGTTATAGTTATTATTGTTACTATAACTTCAATGATATTGTATAAATGGTAATGTTTCTTTCTTTATTTTCCTATATTAAGTAGGGCATTAGTGGATAAATTGGGTAGTATTTTTCATGAACAAAAAAGTGCTACTTTATTGATAAGATGCTGTCAATGTTATGATTTGACACACAGTACCTATTATACTGCTCCTGCTTTTACTCCAGATTGTATATAAAGGATCCGACGATGGATGAAAAATTAAAACAGAGTGCATTGGATTTTCACCAGTTTCCACAACCAGGGAAAATCACGATTACTCCTACTAAGCCTCTGATAACTCAGCGAGATTTGGCCTTAGCTTATTCACCAGGTGTTGCTGCGCCTTGCTTGGAAATTGCAGAAGATCCATTAGCGGCTTACAAATATACTGCGCGTGGCAATCTTGTGGCAGTGATATCTAATGGTAGTGCGGTCTTAGGATTGGGGAATATTGGTGCACTGGCAGGTAAGCCAGTGATGGAAGGAAAAGGTGTCCTATTTAAAAAGTTCTCAGGTATTGATGTATTTGATATTGAAGTTGATGAGTCTGATCCTGACAAATTGATTGATATCATTGCGGCACTGGAGCCGACGTTTGGGGGAATTAACCTCGAAGATATCAAAGCACCGGAATGTTTCTATATTGAGAAAAAACTTCGGGAAAAAATGAACATTCCGGTATTCCATGATGACCAGCATGGTACAGCGATAATTTGTACTGCTGCTGTTTTGAATGGTTTACGGATTATGAAAAAAGAGATTTCAGCGGTTCGCTTAGTCGTTTCTGGTGCCGGTGCTGCCTCTATTGCTTGTATGAACTTGCTGGTTGCGCTTGGGTTGCAACGCAAGAATATCGTGGTATGTGACTCTAAAGGGGTGATTTATCGTGGTCGCGATAAAAATATGGAAGAAACTAAAGCTGCCTATGCGATTGAAGACAATGGCAGCCGCACATTAGGTGATGTTATCCCTGGTGCAGATATTTTCCTCGGATGTTCCGGTCCTGGCGTGTTGACTCAAGACATGGTGAAAATGATGGCTAAAGATCCCCTCATCATGGCATTGGCAAACCCTGAACCAGAAATTTTGCCGCCATTGGCAAAACAAGTTCGCCCTGATGCAATCATTTGTACTGGTCGTTCTGATTATCCGAATCAGGTTAATAATGTGCTCTGTTTCCCGTTTATTTTCCGTGGTGCGCTGGATGTTGGTGCAACAACCATTAACGAGGAGATGAAGCTCGCCTGTGTTCATGCGATTGCGGATTTAGCGCTGGCGGAACAGAGTGAAGAAGTGGCTTCCGCTTATGATGATCAGGATCTGTTTTTTGGCCCGGAATATATTATTCCTAAACCATTTGATCCGCGCCTGATTGTAAAAATTGCCCCGGCAGTTGCCAAAGCAGCAATGGATTCCGGCGTAGCAACCCGCCCGATTAAAGACTTTGGCGCGTATATCGAGAAGCTGAATGAGTTTGTCTATAAAACAAACTTGTTTATGAAACCTATTTTTTCTCAGGCTAAGAAAGCGAAAAAGCGTATCGTTTTGGCCGAAGGGGAAGAAGTACGTGTATTGCATGCGACTCAGGAGCTGATCTCTCTTGAGCTGGCTTACCCGATTCTAATTGGTCGCCCCAGTGTTATCGAAATGCGTATCCAGAAACTGGGATTGCATATTGAAGCGGGTAAAGATTTTGAAGTCGTCAATAATGAGAATGATCCGCGCTTCAAAAAATACTGGCAGGAATATCATCACATTATGAAACGTCGAGGTGTTTCTGCTGAACAAGCTCGTCGTGCAGTTATCGGTAATCCCACCCTGATTGGGGCGATTATGGTACTGCGTGGTGAAGCTGATGGCCTGATTTGTGGCACCGTTGGCAGTTACAGTGAACATTACGATGTCGTGAGAAATGTGTTTGGTTTCCGTGATGGGGTTCATACTGCTGGTGCAATGAATGCATTGATGTTGCCAAGTGGTAATACTTTTATTGCGGATACTTATGTCAATAATGATCCAACGCCTGAACAATTGGCCGAGATTACCCTTATGGCCGCAGAGACAATCCGCCGTTTCGGTATTGAACCAAAAGTTGCTTTGCTTTCTCATTCAAGTTTTGGTTCCACAGATTGCCTCTCAGCACAGAAGATGCGCCAGACGCTGGAATTGGTGAATAAAATGTCACCTTCGCTTGAAATTGATGGTGAAATGCATGGTGATGCCGCATTGGTTGAAAGTATTCGCCGTGACATTATGCCAGATAGCCCATTGAAAGGGGCTGCCAATCTGTTAATTATGCCGAATATGGAATCTGCCCGTATCAGTTATAACTTGCTACGTGTCACCAGTTCTGAAGGCGTTACCGTTGGCCCAGTTCTGATGGGGGTTTCCAAACCGGTACACATTCTGACACCAATTTCTTCTGTACGTCGTATCGTTAATATGGTCGCTCTGGCGGCAGTTGAAGCGCAAACTCATCCGCTGTAATACCCATCGCCCCTGTTTCCTATAGGCAGGGGCGGTTTGTTGTAAACGATTCTTATTATCTATATGATGCGCAAAACATTAATATGGATAATGGGCATAATGAAATTTCTCACGGTTGTAAAATCTTTTCTGATTATCTGTGGCTTACTGGTCTTATCTGGGTGTGTATTTGTACAACAGAAACCAACTCTCCAAGCGCTTTCACCGGAACTGACTCAACAAGGGGCTATTATCGATCTTAAAACAGGTCATGCCCTGACCCCTGAGGAATTGATCAATCGGCTGGCATCACATCAGCGGGTAGTTGTGGGTGAAAAACATGATAATCCATATCATCATCAGATAGAGCTTTGGTTGGTTCAGCAACTTCCGCTTAAAAGAGAGCAGGGTTCAGTCCTGTTAGAGATGATTAATCCTGATCAGCAGCAAAAAGTGAATAAGGTTAAGAGTTGGTTGCAAACTAAGCCTATCGTACGTGAAAGTCGCATAAAAGAGCTTCTTGCATGGCAAGATGGGTGGCGGTGGGAGTTGTATGGAGGATTGGTCATGGAGCTTATGTATCAGCCTTATCCGTTGCTGTCTGCAAACTTAGATCGCAGTGAAATTAAAGCAGTTTACAGTAACCCTCCGACCCTCCAGGGGAATATTTCTGTTGCTGAAAATGTTAAAGCGCAGATTAAAGCGGTGATTAAAGATGTTCACGGTGGTGAAATAACGGAACAACAGTTATCTGCCATGACAGCTATTCAGCAAATGCGGGATCGCAGAATGGCGGAACAGTTACTTAAAGCGCCGGCTCCTGCCACACTGATTGCGGGTGGATATCATGCAACAAAAGTAATAGGTGTTCCTCTGCATGTTAAAGACTTATCTCCCCAAGAGGATCTTGTTGTGTTGATCATCGCTGAAAAAAGCAATGTACTGGATAGCCAATATGCTGATTATGTCTGGTATACACCAGTAAAAAAACCGTAGATATTTTAAACAAATGGTAATCTTTTCCCCGTATATAAGGGGCCTTGGCACAGGGATGTGCTCAAGTTAACGATACAGGGAAAAATAATTTTCATTAGCATATGAAATTAATTATCATTACTAAATGATAATTAAAATTATGCGCTATCATCCATGTTGACGCTGACACACCCGGCCTTTCAAACGGGGCATTTTAAAAAATGGCTCATTTCTGCTATTGCTGCTCACCTCATTTTGGTTGGTTGGATTATCTACCAGCCAGACGAAATTGCTATTGATGAACTGATGCCGCCGCCGGCGGTGATGATGGAGCTTTCATTGTTAACAGAAGCGACACATCGGGTACAAAAACAGCCTATCGGTATTGAACAGCAACTTGCTGTTGCCAGCTGGCAGCAGGAAAGCGAGATTAATGAGATTAAGACGCCTGAGCTTATTAAAGATGAACAGGCGCAGATTCTGGTGCATAAACCTAAAAAACAGAAAAAACACCATGAGGAGCTTGAAAAAACACCACCGGTGAAGCGCCAGCAGGTAGAAGAGCAAGAGAGTGAAAAATCTCAAAGTAGTGCTGCTATGGTGAGCAGTACGGCTATATCTACGAATGTTACTTCGCGGGTTGCTGCTTCTTATGACAGTGATTCAAAGGCTATCGCTGATGCGGATGCACTATGGCGAGCCGAAGTTATCGGGCATTTGAACCGTTATAAACGCTATCCAGAGGATGCACAGAGAAGAAATCGCACGGGTCGGCCTACAGTCAGATTCACTATTGATAAACAGGGCTATGTTACTAACAGTGACTTAGTTCGTCGTTCAGGAACTCATTCTTTAGACAGGGAAGCGAAGCAAGTTCTGGCAAGAGCGCAACCGTTGCCAGCTCCCCCCGATACCGTTTTAAGCGGTAATGGAATTACGATAGAACTTCCGATTGATTTTAGTTTAACTAATTAATACTTTGAGCGACTTAAGGACAGCAAATATGTTAAGGCAGCAAGCGCGGTTTGCCCTGAAAACTAAAGGGCTGTTATTGATGTTTTTATTAAGCGGCTGGTTGAATCCTGTCGCCGCAGAGGAAGAAATTATGCCACCAAAGGCAATGAAACAACCACACCATATAACTACCCACGGTGATACTCGTATAGATGATTATTACTGGATGCGGGATGATAATCGTAAAGATCAAAAAGTCATTGATTATCTGACAGCCGAAAATAAATATACCGAACAGATGCTAAAACCCGGTGAACAGCTACGGGATACGTTATACGAAGAAATGGTTGGCAGGGTGAAGCAGGATGATCAATCGGTACCCTATACTTATAATGGGTATATTTATCGGACAACCTATGAAACGGGCAAAGATTTCCCGATTTATCAGCGTAAACCTGTTGATGGCTCATCAGATTGGCAGGTATTGGTCGATGGTAATGAAAGAGCTAAAGGGCACGAATATTACCAACTGAGTAATTTTGCCATCTCTCTGGATAATAAACGTATTGCGATTGCGGAAGATACGCAAGGGCGCCGTAATTATCAGATATCTTTTAAAGATATTGCGGATAAACAGTGGAATAACGATGTAATAAAAAATACTTCTGGCAACATGGTTTGGGCTAATGACAATAATACGTTGTTTTATGTGCGCAGACATTCACAGACCTTATTGCCATATCAGGTATTTCGTCACCAATATGGTAGCAATACCAGCGAAGATCAGAAAATATATCAGGAAGACGATGAGCGTTTTTATTTAAACGTGTCTAAAAGCACTTCCCGTGATTATATTATGTTGTCGATAACCAGTAATTCGACTTCTGAATATTTGCTGATTGATGCCAATAAACCCCAAGCTGAACTTCAGGTATTTTCTCCTCGTCAGGAAGGCAGAGAGTATTATATTGACCATTTCCGCGATCACTTCTACATCCGGTCAAATCATGAGAATGAAACTTATGGGCTTTATCAGACGGATGCCATTAATACACCGTGGAAAATAGTCATTGCTCCGCAACAAGATAGTGATCTTGAAGATTTCGACCTGTTTAATGACTGGTTGGTTGTACAGGAGCGAACAAAAGGATTACCGACAATTCGTCAGATTAATTGGCAAACACAGCAAGAAAAACAGATTAAGTTTGACGATCCAAGTTATATGGCATGGATTGATTACAACCCCGAACCTAATACTGATTTTGTCCGTTATGGTTATTCGTCCATGACGACACCAAGCTCAACATTCCAATGGAATATGAGAACAGGCGAGCGGGAATTACTTAAGCAGCAGGAAGTAAAAGGTTTTGATAAACATCATTATGAGAGCCAGCGTATTTGGGTGAAGGCCCGTGATGGCATTGAAGTTCCGGTATCTCTGGTATATCGCAAATCACTGTTTAAAAAAGGTCATAACCCAATACTGATTTATGGATATGGGGCTTATGGTATCAGCATGGACCCTTCATTTAGTTCACCACGATTGAGTTTATTAGATCGGGGCTTTGTTTACGCCTTGGTGCATGTGCGTGGTGGCGGTGAATTGGGTAAGAAATGGTATCTACAAGGTAAAGTCGAAAATAAAATGAATAGTTTTAATGACTTTATTGATGTGACTAAGGCTCTGATTGCTCAGAAATATGGTAACAGTAAACGTGTTTATGCGATGGGAGGGAGTGCGGGTGGTTTGCTAATGGGCGCTGTGATTAATCAGGCACCGGAATTATATCGCGGTGTGGTTGCTCAGGTTCCATTTGTTGATGCCGTGACAACCATGCTTGATCCTTCTATTCCTTTGACAGTAGGTGAATATGAAGAATGGGGTAATCCCGAAAATAAAGAGGATTATTTCCGGATTAAATCATATAGTCCGTACGACAATATAAAACACCAACGTTATCCAAACTTATTGGTTACGAGTGGATTTTATGATTCCCAAGTACAATATTGGGAACCGACTAAATGGGTAGCAAAATTACGGGATATGAAGGAAGGTAACTCTATTTTGCTATTAGAAACCAATATGAGTGCCGGGCATGGTGGTAAATCAGGCCGATTTAATCGATTAAAAGATACTGCGCTGGATTACAGTTTTATTTTGATGCTGGATAATGCTAATAAATATTTTCCACAATTAAAAGATAACTGAAATAAATTATAAATAGTATAAGTTTGTTATTTAAAGCACTGATAAATCATTATCAGTGCTAAACATTTTTATTTTCTAAAGACGGGCATGTGAGCAAATATTGATTTGTATGCATTTGGGATGATTGAAATGAAAATAATGACAAAGATAGCAGGGGCTGGTGTGGTTTTCATTGGGCTTCAAGGGTTTGCTTATGGCGAGGAAAAGCAAGAGAAAAAATCAGATAAGGTGATGAAATTCAGTAGCCTTAAGGTTTCTGGTTCACAGGATGATGCGGAAGTGAGGGCAATGGAAAGGCCCGGTTCATACAGTTCTAAAGGAGAAGATACAAAACTTCAATCAACGGATAGTATATTACGTAGTATGCCTGGGACCTATACGCAAATAGATCCGGGGCAGGGAACCGTGAGTGTGAATATTCGTGGATTAAGTGGATTTGGGAGAGTAAATATGATGGTTGATGGTGTTAGCCAGAGTTTTTATGGTACATCACCTACCAGCGTAACCCACGGTAATAGTCTTCAGAGTCAGTTTGGTTCATTAATTGATCCTAACTTTATTGTCGGTGTGGATATTAGCCGGGGACAATCTGATGGTTCAGATAGTGTCAACGCATTAGCAGGTAGTGCTAATTTCCGTACGATTGGTATTGATGATGTGATATTCAGTGGTAATACACTGGGAATACGTACAAAAATGCTCTATGGCGATAATGGCATTGGTCATAATGGCATGATAGCCGTCGCTGGTAAAACTCAGGTTTTTAGTTCTGAAGGATCAGTTGGCGCTATGTTGGCCGTCAGTGGACATTCAATTGATGCAAATTATAAAAATGGGGATGGAATATCAAGTGATGAATTTGGTACCAATAAATATTTTAAACAGAAACCAAATTCGCAATTAATGAAATTAAATATTAAGTCAAATGAATTTCATGATATGGAATTAAGTGGTCGATTGTATCACAATAAATTTACCCATCGTCATATTGATAGCGAGGATTTTTATCTGAAATACAACTATAAGCCATTCAGTGAATTGGTTGATATGAAATTGTTAGTTAGCACTAGTGGAAGTGATCAAATATATAATACTGCACTTAATGCATTGACAAAAAGCAAAACTAAAAATAAGTCAAACGCTATTAATCTCAGTAACATCAGCCGTTTTAATTACGGCGATACAGATTTTGATCTGATATTCGGTGGTAAGTTGATGAAAACTGAATATAGTAAGACGACTGATAGTATTTACTCTGATATAGAAGAGGAAGATGAAGAGAAAAAGAAGGAATATAAAAAGAAAGATGGCGAAGCAAAAGAAAATAATAGTTTCGCACCAAGTGGTAAACAAAATATTGCCAGTATTTATAGCGGATTGAAAATTACTCGTGATATTTACCAAGCTAATATTAATCTTAATTATATTGATTATAGTGTAAAGGGCCATAAACCAGCCTGTGAGCCACGAGTTAACTGTTTCCCGCAAGGTAAAGCCGAATTGAATTTGAAAGAGCGTGGATTTAATCCAAGCTTTCTGCTATCAGCGGAAATCATTCCTGAATTCCAGCCTTTTGTGAGTTATACTCATTCAATGAGAGCGCCGAACGTACAGGAAATCTTCTATGGCAATGAAGGTGGCCCATCAATTAATCCATTCCTGAAAGGAGAAAAATCGGATACTTATCAAATCGGCTTTAATAGTTACCGTCCAGACATGATTGTAAAAGGAGATACTTTCCGTCTGAAAGCAGCCTGGTATCATACTAAGATAAAGAATTACATCAGTAGTGATTTATATGCTCTGTGTAAAGATGGTAGGGTATGCCAATCTTCGAAATTATCAGAAGAAGATTGGAAGCATGTTGACTCAAATTTCGGTATACATATTTATAGCAATAGCATAACTCCGGTAAGAATGCGCGGCTATGAAGTCTCTGCTGATTATGATGCCGGTGTATTTTATAGCAAATTGGCTTATAGTCGACAAAAAACAAGCCAACCGACTTCTATTTCTACATCGATTTTTGGGGCAGATCCTGTATCACAATTACCTGAAAGTTTTATGACTTTGGATACAGGGGTTCGCTTATTAGGCGAAAAACTTCGTATTGGAGCGATAGTTAAATATGCCGGTAATTCCTATAAGCTAGATTCAGATCCTTATAATCAGGACAGTGATGGACGAACGGTGATGGAAAAGGAGAAAAAAATTCCAACCGTGGTCGATTTTTACAGTGATTATAAAATAAATAAAAATGTGCTACTTAAATTCTTGGTACAGAATTTGACAAACAAAAACTATTCTGAAGCACTTAATCGTATGAATAATACGGCTGCATTAATGAATGAATCCACTTCTGCTAATCAAACCGCTCGGGGCCGGACTTATATTGTCGGCGCAGAAATTCGTTTCTGACTTGTAGGAGAAATAAGTGGCAAAGGAAGGCCACTATTTCAGATTTGCAGATCGTTTTTTCCGTTCTTTCTTGATTTTCAACACCTCACTTTCAATCCAGCCATCTTGTAAACGGGTATTCAGGACATCACCAACACGTACCTGTTTGGTTTGTTTCAGTAATTTTCCATCCGATGTTTGACTGATGCTGTAACCACGGGCCAGTGTTGCCAGAGGGCTAACGGCTTCCATCCGTGAACAGGAAATGGCAAATTTTTCTCTGGAACGGCTGATTTGCCTTTCAATCGCTTGTCTTAACCGAAAATCTTGTTGCTGAATCTGTTGGCTATACTGGTGGATTTGCGAGCTAGGTTCCACGTACCAGAGCCGTTGCTGCAATTTCTCATAAGCCAGGCTGCTTTGCTTTAAGTACCGTTGCAAGCTGTCAGTGAGTCGCTGGCGTAAATTGACCAGTAAGTTTTGCTGACGCGCTAGTCGTAAATGAGGGTGTTGTTGCTGTAAACGATGAGATAACAGACTGAAAACACGTTGTTTCTGGGCAAAGAAATAATCCATTGCCATTTCCAACCGCTGTTGTTGCGACTGAATTTGACGTAATAATTCGAGCTGATTACGGCTAACTAACTCAGCGGCCGCTGATGGCGTCGGGGCGCGTAAATCTGCCACAAAATCAGCAATGGTGACATCTGTTTCATGACCGACCGCACTGACTATCGGAATATCACTGTGAAAAATGGCTCTGGCGACATGTTCATCGTTGAAACTCCATAAGTCTTCCAGCGAGCCACCACCGCGCCCAACAATCAATACATCACACTCCCGACGCTCATTAGCTAATTCAATAGCCCGGATAATCTGTAACGGTGCTTCTGTGCCCTGAACTGCTGTTGGATAAATGATGATGGGTAATGATGGATCACGGCGCTTTAAAATATTCAAAATATCATGCAGGGCTGCGCCACTGGTTGAAGTAATGACACCAAGCTGTTGAGCAGGGGATGGCAGGGGCTTCTTGTGGCTTTGGTCAAATAATCCTTCGGCATCAAGTTTTTGTTTCAATAATTCAAACTGTTGCTGTAACAGGCCATCACCGGCGGGTTGCATATTTTCAACAATAAGCTGGTAATCTCCTCTTGGTTCATAAAGCGTGATTGTCGCGCGAACCAAAACTTGCTGACCATTTTGTGGCCTGAATGTTACCCGTTGATTGCTACTGCGAAACATTGCCGCCCGCACTTGGGCACGCTCATCTTTCAGCGTGAAATACCAGTGCCCGGAGGCGGGGTGAGAGAAATTGGATATTTCAGCGCTTAGCCAAATTCTGCCCATTTCCATTTCGAGCAGTTGCCGAACCGTCTGATTGAGACGGCTGACAGAAAAAATTCCAGTATTAAAAGGTAGTGACATGTGAGAAAGATCAAATTTCAAAACAATAACTTAATATGCTGATACTAACCTTCATCACGAAGTAAGCAAGAAATTTTTTAATAAAATGCTGGAGGCAACCGATTACGTTCTGTATAATGCCGCGGCAATATTTTATTCCTTAAATTTTCAGCAGCTTGGTGAGATATTGCTTATGTTACGAATTAAAAAAGAAGCTTTAACCTTTGATGATGTTCTGTTAGTTCCTGCCCACTCTACTGTTTTACCTAACACTGCTGACCTGTCTACTCAACTGACTTCCTCCATTCGTTTGAAAGTTCCTATGTTGTCTGCCGCTATGGATACCGTCACCGAATCCGGTTTGGCTATTGCGTTGGCTCAGGAAGGTGGAATGGGTTTTATCCATAAAAATATGTCCATTGAGCGTCAGGCAGAAGAAGTTAGCCGAGTCAAAAAACATGAGAGTGGGGTAGTGACAGATCCAGTCACTGTGGCACCTAAAACAACGCTGCGTGAAGTTAAGGAATTGACAGAACGTAATGGTTTTGCGGGTTATCCGGTTGTCACTGAAGGAAACGAGTTGGTTGGTATTATTACTGGCCGTGATGTGCGTTTCGTTACCGATTTGGATCAGCCTGTTACTGCGGTAATGACGCCTAAAGAGCGTCTGGTGACAGTAAAAGAAGGTGAAGCCCGTGAAGTTGTGTTGCAAAAAATGCACGAAAAACGTGTCGAAAAAGCGCTGGTAGTTGATGAAAACTTTCATCTACTTGGCATGATCACGGTTAAAGATTTTCAGAAAGCAGAACGTAAACCGAACGCCTGTAAGGATGAACGTGGTCGTTTACGTGTTGGTGCTGCGGTTGGTGCCGGTGCTGGCAATGAAGCGCGTATTGATGCATTGGTTACCGCCGGTGTTGATGTTCTGCTTATTGATTCCTCGCATGGTCATTCTGAAGGGGTACTGCAACGTATTCGTGAAACCCGCGCTAAATACCCGAATCTACAAATTATTGGTGGTAACGTGGCGACTGGGGAAGGCGCAAAAGCGCTGGTAGAGGCTGGCGTCAATGCGGTTAAAGTCGGTATTGGTCCCGGTTCTATCTGCACTACCCGTATTGTTACCGGTGTAGGGGTGCCACAAATTACGGCTATCTCTGATGCTGTTGAAGCGTTGGAAGGCACCGGTATTCCAGTTATTGCTGATGGTGGTATTCGTTTCTCTGGAGATATTGCCAAAGCCATCGCCGCAGGAGCGTCATGTGTTATGGTGGGCTCTATGCTGGCAGGGACAGAAGAATCACCAGGAGAAATTGAGCTCTACCAGGGGCGTTCATTTAAATCTTATCGCGGCATGGGATCATTGGGGGCGATGTCCAAAGGTTCTTCTGATCGATATTTCCAAACTGATAATGCCGCAGACAAGCTGGTACCGGAAGGTATTGAAGGCCGTGTAGCCTATAAAGGTTTGCTGAAAAACATTGTCCATCAGCAAATGGGAGGCTTGCGTTCCTGTATGGGGCTGACTGGCTGTGCAACTATTGATGAATTGAGAACCAAAGCAGAATTTGTTCGCATTAGTAATGCCGGTATTCAGGAAAGCCACGTTCACGATGTCACCATTATCAAAGAGTCTCCAAACTACCGGTTAGGTTTGTAATCCATATTTATTGTGGCCCATATAAGGGCCACTTATCTTTTATTTGTTACTTGTTTTTTTGGAATTCACCGCACATGACAACTAATATCCATCAACACCGCATTCTTATCCTTGATTTTGGTTCGCAATATACTCAATTGATTGCTCGCCGTATCCGTGAAATCGGGGTTTATTGTGAACTTTGGGCATGGGATGTCACTGAAGAGCAAATCCGCGAATTCAACCCAAGCGGTATTATTCTTTCCGGTGGTCCGGAAAGTACCACAGCACAAGGAAGTCCACGTGCACCTGAATATGTTTTTAACGCTGGCGTTCCGGTTCTGGGCGTTTGCTATGGTATGCAAACGATGTCAGTACAGTTTGGTGGTAAGGTAGAAGATTCTACTGAGCGTGAATTTGGTTATGCCCAGGTTGAGATTAAAGCGGAGAGTGCATTATTCCGTGGGATTCAAGATTCATTAAATGAGCAAGGTAAACCATTATTGGATGTATGGATGAGTCACGGTGATAAAGTTACTGCAATTCCCGAGGACTTTGTCACTATCGCCAGCACTGATACCTGTCCATTTGCCATCATAGCAAATGAAGAAAAACGTTTTTATGGCGTGCAATTCCACCCGGAAGTCACCCATACCCATCAGGGGCAGCGTATATTGGAACGTTTTGTACTGGATGTATGCCAATGTGAAGCGCTGTGGACACCTGCTTCTATTATCGAAGATACCGTTGTACGTCTGCGTGAACAGGTTGGTGAAGATCACGTTATTTTGGGGCTGTCCGGTGGTGTTGATTCCTCTGTCACCGCATTGTTACTGCATCGCGCAATTGGTAACCGCCTGACCTGTGTATTTGTTGATAATGGTTTACTGCGTTTGAATGAAGCTGAGCAGGTGATGGAAATGTTTGCCGGTAAATTTGGGCTGAATATTATTCATGTCCCAGCAGAAGACCGCTTCCTTACTGCACTGGCTGGCATCAATGATCCTGAAGAGAAGCGTAAAACAATTGGTCGTGTATTTGTTGAAGTCTTTGATGAAGAGGCGAGCAAACAGGCTCAGGTTAAATGGCTGGCACAGGGCACTATATATCCGGATGTCATCGAATCAGCAGCATCTGCGACAGGCAAAGCACACGTTATCAAATCTCATCATAACGTAGGTGGTTTGCCGGAAGAGATGAAATTGGGTTTGGTGGAACCGCTGAAAGAGTTATTCAAAGATGAAGTGCGTAAGATTGGCTTGGAATTGGGATTGCCTTATGACATGTTGAACCGTCATCCATTCCCAGGCCCTGGCTTGGGTGTTCGTGTACTGGGTGAAGTGAAGAAAGAGTACTGCGATCTGCTGCGTCTGGCTGATGCTATTTTCATCGAAGAGCTGCACAAGGCTGATTTGTACAATAAAGTCAGCCAGGCGTTTACCGTATTCTTGCCAGTTCGCTCCGTGGGCGTGATGGGGGATGGTCGTAAATATGACTGGGTTGTTTCGTTACGGGCAGTAGAAACGATTGATTTTATGACCGCACATTGGGCGCATTTACCATACGATTTCTTAGGCCGGGTTTCTAACCGGATCATCAATGAAGTCAATGGGATATCAAGAGTTGTCTATGATGTCAGCGGTAAACCACCTGCGACTATTGAGTGGGAATAAGTCCTCAGAGTCTATAGACGTCAGTTGAAGCCTAAACTAAAAACGCCAATAAAACTAAAACGTTTTTTGGTGTTTTTATCTATGGTATGCACTGAACTATATTCGCCTGTTGAATGTAATTGAGATTGGATTGAATAGGCTTTAACTCATGAGCAACGTATGTCATAGCGGCCCATTAACAAAGTTGGATGTGTTAAACAAGAAAATAGCTTCTACGGTGCTGGTTAACAAGTTGATTGAAGAATATTAAGAGTAAACTTGATATTCATTTTGGCTTACTGTTAAGACTTGGTTTTTTCTGCTTTATTTTGTCTACAATCTGGGCTGGATCTAGTGACAACAAACGGGCTATGCGCACAAATTCCACGACATCTAGTCTTCTTTCACCATTTTCAACTTTGGCTATAAATGATTGAGGGCGGTCAAATGCTTGTGCCAGTTTTTCCTGTGTATACCCGTTATCTTTCAAGTTGCCTCTTTGTTGGCTGCACTCACTCACCCCGGTCACATAGTTTGCTATGCTCCCGGGGATTCACTCTCTTGCCACCGCGATGCATCTTGAAATCCATAGGGTATAATGCCTTTTTCCAAGCGTGTTTCGCGTAATAATCGGATAACATGCTGGTATTCCTCTGAGTAAATCGAGCTCATTCATTTTGCCTTAATAAAAAATCCTAAGATAGAATATCTCTCATTTGTAAAAATATCGAAAATAAGAAAAAAACTTCATGGGTTGAATTATCAAGAAACTTAGGTTTGAGGTCTTTATGGCGGTAATAAAAGCACAATAAGATAAAGATATTAAAGTGGTTTTACAATTAGCTCGCAGTTGGAAAGAGCAATATGATGAATGAACAGTTTACCCGTTGAGATTCAGCAGAACATCTGAAAGATAAAGCTAGCATGGCTATGTATTTGAATGCCTATATTGAAGAAGCGGGGGATGATCCTGCCTTTATTGTGTGTGCGTTAGGTACAATAGCGCGTACACGTGGTATGACTCAGGTAGCGAAGGATGCAGGTCTATCTCGTGAGAGTTTATACCGGGTGCTATCTGGTGAGGGAAACCCGGAGTTTGGTGCCATTTTGAAAGTCGTTAAAGCATTAGGTTTAAAACTCCATGTAATAGAGGAATAATATTGACATAGATAAGTAATGAATAACGTGTTGTTTGCAGGTTTGTTGGGGAGAAAAGGGAAAATTGAAAGGAGTGAACTAATACCGGTTAAAGTTCAGGCTCATTCCTTTCAGTTAATGCCATATGCAAAGCTATAGATTCAGAAAAACTGTTTATTAGTGTCTAACGAAACTCCCACTTATATTTAAGCTCAACGAATTTGCTATCAGAACCTAAGCTGGCATCAGCTTTTTCCATTTTTTCAAGCCATTTCTCAAAATCATAAGGCCATTTTTTTACATCCTCAGGTAAAGTATTGGATAAAACCGCTATTGTTTCTTTAGGGAATTTTTTAACTATTTCTTCGTTTTTAATATAATACATCAAGGATTCACCATTGTTCGTGCATGTTAAGAAAGGCATAACAATATCTACTAACTCTGGAAACATAGTTTCTTGAGAAAATAAAAGACGGGAAATATTTTCTGTTGTTTTTGGTGATTTTATTGCCTTTTGACGAGGCCAAACATGGGTAAAAAATTGAATTATTAAAACTCGCCATTGTAAAAAAAATTTATTATCAGGTTCATCTTTTGAAGAACGCCTCCATAGCAACCATAGGATTTTATGGCGTAACTTCTCATCACCATAAACAAGAGCATCTCTAAATTCAGAATCGGAAATAAATTGCTTTGATTTCTCATACAATTCACTAGCCCAACCAAATAATAAAAAATTTGCTATTGAATTTGTTTGAAACTCAGGGTGAAAAGACACGCTATTACGTAAAAAGCCTAGTAAAAATGGTTTCAAAGTATCATACAACTGAGAGCTTTCGGGGAAGTTTCCTCCCCAGAAATAGCCATGCCAGAATGCTTCCTTCTCTTCTGGCTCACCATTTTCGATAACATGTAACAAATTATTATTAGTCCATACTGGAATATGGTGATGTAACCAAATTAGTTGTTTGGCTAAATATACTAAAGCATATTTCCTGGAATCACCTGATAAAGCATTCAAACGTTCAATATTAGAAAGCCATTGTTGAGATAATTTGTCTTCCAAATGGAAATTTTTTAGACGAGAGTCTTTAAACAATATATGTGCGATTGATGATATGGGAGAGTTATCAGCTTCTGTAATCCAATCGCGCCGTTCTCTTTTAATTTCGATGGTAGTAATAGGAGTTGGCATTATCCCTATAGTATCAATAAGATGCTTTAATAATGCATCATAGATATCAATATCTATAGAAGCTAATTTTTCATTTATAGACGAAATCCAACATAAAGCAGGATCAATAATTGAGACTAAATCTTCGTTAGAATAAGACATCATTTGTCTTGCAATAAAACAAATGAACTTTGTTTTATCATCTTTTCGCGATTCAGACGACAGGAACTTTTTCCATATTTTTTTAGGATACTCTTTTTTCTCTTTAGCCCAATGCCTTAGTGCAGAAAAAGCCCTTAATGGATATTGCTTTGATAATCCTTTAAAAGGGTCGTTCCTCTCTGAAACGATCTGTTCAACAGAATTAAATTCTAAGGCTTGCGGAATAATATCCCTTATAGGAATATGTAATAATTCATTGCAGTTAGATTCAATACTTATATATCCGCCTTTGGGTTCCATAGAGGTAATGGCATTATCTGCTAGCCCAATCTCCCATTCGGGATATATATTTTGAAGTTCTCTAACTCGCTCTTTTATATCAATATAAAAATTACAACCTTTATTTTCAAGCCAGAATATTCGATTTAGTCTATTATAAGCTTGGTATTTATCAATTTGATCTTTATTTGTCCATGCAGAACTTGATAGGCGCTTAACAATTTCAATGCACTCATTCTCTCTTAATTCATCCCATCTATCTGCAAGTGTTAGCATCAGGTCTCTTTGATTATGTTCATTCCAAAATTCATCATCGCTTAATGCATTGATAAGTGGGTAAAAATCGGAAGAGGGGACGATTTCAGGCTTACATGCAATCCATATACGAAGTTGTGAAAATATAGGATTATTTCTGGGCCAACTCAAGAATTCGTTTCTTGCTTCATACAGGTCTAGTTGAATTAACCTTTCATACAAATGTACGTATCGCAATACGTATCCTTCCAGTCCGACATCTCTTATACTTAAACCTAGTTCTATACTGCTATCCTCTCTAATTGGTGATAACAAACGCATTGAGTGAGGTGTCCTTTTCTCTGATTCTAACGAATAAGCGTATTCAATATTTTTTCTCAGTTCTGGAATCACTTTAATTAGTAAAGAATTTGGAATATTAATTGCATCAAAATGGTGTTTTTCTATATACCGTACATCTAATTGCAGAAATTTACGAAGCTCAGTTATCGTATTAATTGGAGGAAGGAGGCTATCTATTTTGCTAGATACAGCTAAATATGGACGTGTCAGTTTTACATATTGACGGAACATCACCTCATTCCAACCATACGTATTAATTTCGTGTGATAGGCCATACCAATGGCGATCAAAATCTTTATTTTTATACTCATATTGCCAAGACTCGATCAGATATTGCCAGATTTTGCGAATTTCACTATCTATTTTATTCTCTTTAAGTTTCTGTAAAATGTAATGTTGGATAGCTGGTTCAAGATAATTTTGTTTCGTTGCCCACCATATGGCTGTCGGCTGATGAGCTACTTTTGCAATCCAGGCACCAAGATACCATTGTCTACTAGATAACTTTGAGTTTCCATATTCAGATGTTGTTCTGAATGAAGCAAAATGTTTCTCGCTTAACTCTTTAACATCATCATGATGTGGTTGAAACGCATCCCATACCTTTTTAGCTATTTCTCTATCTATATCGTCATTATTCTTTTGATAAATATCAGGTGTTTTATCAAAGTCTAAACCGTATAAAGTGAGAGGTTCAGGGGAAGTATTACATCTCAAAGGCCAGCGGTTAGAGTGTGTAGCAAGTCGTATACGAGGATCAAAAACACATAACCATTCTGCGGAAGGTGGATTATCGACAAGTGCAAACTTCTCCATACCTTTTGAAGTAGATACAATATGAGCAACTTGTCCACGTTCGTGGGGGAAGAGATTGGTTGGGCCACGTCGAGCCATCTCTATAGTTTCGCTATACCATTGCTCTACGTTCTTCGCTCTTTTCGCCCAAGCATCTAATGTCTCCCAAAGAGCGGTATGTTTATCTTCAGGACTGTAAGCAATTGCTTGAACACCCTTATGTTCCCATAGTTTTCTTGCTTCTTCTATGGTTCCAGATTGAAATGCATATACATTTTTTGCTTTTATCAGGTTTTTATTAAGTCCTTCGAGCAAATATTGTATTGGGGGATCATTTGCAGAATAGCCAATAAATACAACTATATATTTAGAAAAAATCTCTCGAATAAAGTTCGTGGCCCAACCATCAGAAAGATAGGCTCTTCCAAACCCTGAACCTGATAAAACAAAACCATTGCCTTCTGCACCAATGTAATCGGAATTAGATCTTCCATGAAGATATACCAGTCCATCAATTAATTTATTTTTGGATAAATCTGGTAAATTTGGAGGTAGAAAACACGGAATCTCTGTCAAGGAACAATCATTGAATAAGCGATCAAAGTTAGTTGTAATTAATTGCACTCGACCTTCGGATGTAGTGGCAAGGTCTAACAATAATTTATGTGCAGATGTGTCAACTATGTCCGATGGTTTCAGTACTTGAGCTACAGTTTTTTCAATTAAATTCGTTTCGAACTCTTGTTCTAATAAGCTAAATATCCGATCTGTTGAAATAAGGGTTGATGCATAAGAAGGTAATTCAACTTCATTTCCTTCCTTATCTTTTAACCCTTTATTCAAAAAATCATAAAGTTGACGAGCTTGGCTATCATTAGTCGTTCCGAGTAAATCAATAACTTTCTGTGCCAATTGAAAAAAACTAGGAAGCTTAGCTTTAGCAAGAGATACCCCTGCGCCACAAAAGAAAACCACGCGCCCTTGATCACGGGCAAGTAATAATTCATCAGGAATAAGTGGCCCATCTTGAATAAACCGCAATTTTCTCTCCTTATATTGCAAATAATTTCATTATACTTTTTTATCATTTACCTTGGAATAAGGCAACTTTTTTCCATCCCATGTTTGTGTTTCTGATGTTGTTCATAGAGCGTTAATATCTCTGAATCAGGCAATAGATTGATATCACCTTGATTAGATTGCTTAGCTATTTTGGAATGTTTTCCGGTGACTCTTTGGCTCATATATCGTCTCTTTCCCTGTAGATAATATAATTTCATCATTGAATTGCTTTAATACCGCAGCAAAGTCTGCACGGACTTTATCCAGATCATCTGCTAAAGTATCAACATCACTTTTCTGTGGGATAAAATCGAAATAGTTTGTATTGGGAATAATATCGAATTTCGGTGAAATTGATCTTAATTTATTAAAATATTGTATGATAATATTCATTATATTACCCGCATTATTAGTTGTTTCTATTAGTTAAATAATTTATTAGCAATAATGTTTTCTTAAGTTTTGATTGAAGAATCATACCTGATAAATAGATTTATGCCATAGAAATATTGCGAGCCGTTTCAAAAAAAGGACTGAAAATAATGGAATATAATTTCATTCAAGATAATGATTAATCGTTTATATAGAATTATTAATTAGTATGATTTACGACGAAAAGTATCAGAATATGCTATAGTGCTGGCTGGTTTTTGCTTATATTTTTGGAATCTTATGTCTTATCAATGCCCCTTATGTCATCAATCTTTATTGCTCACTCGACAACAATGGCGCTGTGAGAATAATCATCAGTTTGATTGTGCTAAAGAAGGGTATGTTAATTTGATGCCCGTTCAGCATAAAAAATCCAAGGAACCGGGGGATAGCCCGGAGATGATGCAATCAAGAAGAGCATTTTTGGATTCAGGACATTATCAACCATTACAACAACGGGTTTCGGAATTACTGGAAAAGTATCTGCCAGAAAATGCAGGGAGTTTGCTGGATATAGGATGCGGTGAAGGTTATTACACCGCTGCGGTTGAAGCACAGTTAGGCAAGAGACGTAATCTTAAAATCTATGGGTTAGATGTTGCTAAGATCGCGGTTCGTTATGGCGCTAAGCGCTATCCTGCTGTCAGCTTTTGTGTTGCGTCGAGTCATCGTTTGCCATTTGCCGATAAATCGCTTGCCGGGGTGTTAAGAATTTATGCGCCTTGTAAAGCGGAGGAATTGGCAAGGGTGGTTAAGCCACAGGGAATTGTTTTGACAGTTACTCCCGGTCCTCGCCATCTTTATCAGCTCAAAGAGTTGATTTATCAAAATATTCATCTTCATCCATTGAAGGCAGAACCATTGGAAGGATTTGAATTGATAACCGATGAATCGTTATCTTACCCAATGAAATTAGATGGCGTGCAAGCGTATCATTTATTACAGATGACACCATTTGCCTGGCGAGCAATAGAAGATGTGAAAAAAGAATTGGCAGATAGAGCGCTGTTTGAATGTGAAACTGATTTTATACTGCGGGTCTATCAACGCCTTAATTGATCAAGATTTCAGCCCAAAATATAGTGTTTAACAGATAGATATTTTGGGCTGGTAGAGTTATTTCGCGTACATAAATAATTCGAGATGTTCAAATAAGATATTGAAGCCAATTGCAATCAGAATCAGTCCACCAATAAGCTCAGCGCATTTGCCTAGCAGTGGGCCAATATAACGGCCAATTAATATTCCCAATGTTGCCATAATCATTGTCACCATTCCGATAGCCATCGCAGTGTGTACGATATTGACTTCAAGAAACGCGAGCCCAATACCAATTGCCATTGCATCCAGGCTGGTGGCAATGGCTGTTGTTATCAACACTATTGAGTTATTGCGGCAGGGTGATTCACACTTTTTTTCCTGATTTGCTTTAAAACTCTCTGTTATCATTCTACAACCTAGAACAAATAACAGAGTGAAAGCAATCCAGTGATCCCACTCCATAATATACTGGCTGGCGTAAAGCCCTATCGACCAGCCAATCAATGGGGTACAGGCTTCTACTAAGCCAAATATCAAACCTGTACGGATTGCTTCACGAAAATGTGGTCTATGTAGTGCGGCCCCTTTACAAATTGCAGCAGCAAAGGCATCCATTGAGAGTGCTAAAGCCAGGATAAGGGTTGCGTACATATTCATTAATATAGCCTCGGTTGGGTGTTTCCATATACATATAATCCACCCCCAACCAATGATGGTGTTATATGCAATGGTCTTGCCAACCGAATTAATAGCTATCCCATTAGGCTATTTTTTTGCTATTTTGAGCAACAATAATGCCTGTTAGGATAGCAATAAGGCTACCCGCACCACGTTTATTTTGTAACGAGCGTGTTGATACGGGCTTTTCAGAGAAATTAACTAAATCGTTTCTCTGAAACAGGCTACTCCCCATGACAATTTAAAAGATAGCACAATAATTCAAAAAGGGAAAATAATATTATTTTTAGGGTTAAGGCACGATATTGATAATAATTATCATTATCTGTTTTATAGGGAAAATAAAAGTCAGCGTAAGGCTGACTGTTTATTATTTGCTTTTTTATTTATTATTTTTTCTTATCTATCTGTTTTCGATGAGAAATTTATAAATTCTTTCCAAATCATCAATTTGGCTTACTGATATATATAATTTCTTGTTTTCTAAACCAATAACCAGAATGCCATCTTCAGATAAATTCATAGTTTTTATCCGGTTATAGGAAATAAAGGTATTTACATAGAAGAAACAGTTATTTTTAAAAAATAATTTAGGCGAACGTATATAGGCAATATAAATAGTCATCAAGATAGTAAACAGCAATAAATATGTGGTTAAACGGCTACCATAAGCAGTAATATTATTATAAACAACAATAAGTATCAGGATAATAAAGATGAGTGCATCAATTTTATGTTTTCTTTTTAGCTTTATTTGTAAGTAAGTTTTCCCTTTTAGAAAATTAACCACGAATTCGTCATAAACAGCAAAAGCTAGCATTAGTACGATTAAACCAGCTAATACTATATCATTAAGGCTCATTCCTTATCCTTGCATTGTTATGAAAAAGAAAATATGGGGAGGAGTTCCTCCCCGAATGATATTGTACTAGAGACCAAGGAAACCAAATCTGGCGCCAATAATTCCCAGAATAAAGAAACCAATAATGATCCACAGGGCATTGACTTTATGTCGTAATAACCACATACAAGCAAATGTCAGCAAAAGTGGTACCAAGCCTGGCATCAATTGATCGAGGATATTTTGAACCGTGGTTATTGTCTTTTCTCCTGTCTGTTGGTTAGGAATTTCTGATACAACCAGCGGGATATTGACTTTCGTCCATTTATTAACTAATGCCCCCATAACAAATAGACCAAGGATTGACGCTCCTTCCGTCATTTTTTGCAAGAAGCCACCACCCATATCTTGAACGATATTGATCCCTTTCTTATAACCATAAGAGATACCTGAATAGAGAACTAATAGGCGTACTAGATTGAATAAGAAGAAGAACAAGACAGGCCCAAGCCAGCTACCACTCATTGCCAGGCCAGCACCCAAAGCAGCAAATACTGGGCGGACTGTCCCCCAGAAAATAGGGTCACCAACACCGGCCAATGGCCCCATCAGACCGACTTTGATACCGTTAATCGCACCATCATCAATCGTTGCGCCATTAGCACGCTGTTCCTCCATTGCCAGCGTGACACCCAGTACAGGTGCGACAACGTAAGGGTGAGTGTTAAAGAATTCAAGGTGGCGTTTGAGTGCCTGTTTACGCTCATCGGTATTTTCTGGATACAAACGACGAAGAGCTGGCACCATAGAGAAACAGAAACCCAAAGCCTGCATACGTTCAAAGTTCCATGAACCTTGAAATACATTAGAACGGAGAAATACACCACGGATATCACTGGGTGTCAGTTTTTTCTGGTCTGCTGTCTGAGCAGTCGTTTTTGTTGTATCTAACATGTTGCTCATCCTTTTAATCTAATTCGTTATCAAGGTCGTTATTGGTGTGTCCAGGGGTAGCCACTACCTGAGATTTGTTATATTTAGGGCTTAGCTGGATGTACAGCACAGCCATAACAATACCAATAATGCCTAATGCAACCAGGTTAAAATCAGTGAATGCCGCTGTGACGAAACCGAGATAGAAGAAGGGCATTAGGTAACCGGCACGCATCATGTTGATAACCATTGCGTAACCCACAACGACGATCATACCCCCAGCAATGTTCAAGCCATCTGTTACCACTTTTGGAATAGAAGCAAGTAACTGCTGGACTTCGTTGGTACCAACCGATAGTGCAACGATCAGGGCAGGGATGGCGATACGCATAGCCTGGAGCAGTAATGCGGATAGATGGATCAAGCTAATCGCACGCAGGCTGCCACGTTCTGCCGCGTTGTCAGCAGCATGCTGAAAGGCGACTGTGATGGTACGTACAATGATAGTCAGCACTTGCCCTGCTGCTGCCAGTGGAATGGCCAAAGCGATACCTTCACCGATATCACGACCACCCGCGATGACCAGAATCGTTGAGATGATTGATGCTAAGGCCGCATCCGGGGCAATTGCAGCACCGATATTCATCCAGCCAAGAGCGATCATCTCTAGCGTACCACCGATAATGATACCGGTTGTCATGTCACCAAGAATGATCCCGATTAAGGTGCAGGCCACGAGTGGGCGGTGGAATTGAAATTCATCAAGAATGGAATCCATTCCGGCTATACAAGCTACGATGAATATCAATGCAATTTGAACAACGGTAATTTCCATTGTTTGTCTCCTGTAACCAAATTAAATTTGGTGAGAAATTTTTGTCATTGAGTGATTTTTGTCGTTGAGTAATAGTTAAATTGCTCTGTTCTGATTTTCGTTTTTAACCTTCTGGAGTAGATCCATCATTTGTAAGCGGCTGTCACTGGCAACCTTACGGGCTTCAAGTTCAATGCCTCGTTCATTTAGTTTTTTGAAAGCTGCAATATCGGTTTCATCAACGGATATTGCGTTGTTAACTTGCGTTTTTCCCTGACGGAAAGCCATTCCACCAATGTTGACAGAAGTGATATCGACACCATCTTCGATTAAACGCAAAACATCTGTTGGGTTTGTAAACAGTAACATGACACGTTCATTGGCATATTTCGGGTTGTTATAAACGCGAACACATTTTGCAACATCAACAACGTGAGCACTGAGCCCCGGTGGAGCAACTTGTTTTAGCAAGGTGGTACGGACAGTATCAGCAGCAACTTCATCGCTGACGACAATGATCCGTTTGACATTGGTTTCTTTTGTCCAACGTGTAGCAACCTGACCATGAATGAGGCGGTCATCAATTCGAGCCAGTGCAATTTTCATATGACTACCGGTTGATGGTGCAAATGAAGGTGCCGCAACGGATGCCACGGGCTTGGCTGGTTCAGCTTTTTGAGGTTCTTCTGTTTTCAGGGCCCGGATGCCTTCTTTCCCGGTTTCCAGAGCAACAGAAACCAGTTCTGCCAGAGATGGGTCATCATCTCGACACATAAAGGTTTCAACCAGCATTGGAACGTTAACTCCGGTGATGATCTCATAATTCTCTTTATCTACGGCGATACGGCTAGCCGCATTGAATGGACTTCCTCCCCATGTATCGACAAGAAACAGTACACCTTGCGCTGTATTAAGCGTTTCCAGTTTACTGTTGTATTTTTCAAATAAGGTATCGGCATTTTCACCAGGAACGAAGTCAATGTAAGAAACATTTTCTTGCTCTCCAATTAACATCTCTGCGGTACGAAGCAGTTGCTCAGCCGCAGCCCCGTGTGTGCCAATCATAATGGCTATACTCACCTGTTTTCCCCTCTGTTAACAATATAAACGCAGGATTATTACAAAGTTACTGCAATAATTTTGATGAATCATTCCTCCAATAAAAATCTTATTTGTATGAATAGTGACCTTTTATCAATATGATACCTAAATATTTGACTTGATTTAGACTTTATCTCTTATTGACTGAAAAAATCGGCTGTTAGATTAACATTAGAAATACCAGAGGAAAATTGCTGTCAGTCAGAAAAAATGAAATAGATAAAAATGTTAACCACAAAACAATTTAATAAGCTAAAAATCGCAAAATTAATTTATAATTATCTATAATTTGCTTATTGTTAGATATTTATTCTGTTTTCGATAACATCTTATTAGTTTAAAATGGAAAACATATTCATCTTTTTAGATCAAAAGATGATCATTCCACGTTTTGGTCAAAAAATATCCCAACCATAGGGTAGGGATATTTTCATTACAGAAGCATTTACTGATTAAAAAATAAGTTATTTATTTGATTAATCACACTGAACCTTAATTGCTAACCCACCGCGGGATGTTTCACGATATTTAGCGTTCATGTCTTTACCTGTTTCGTACATGGTTTCAATAACTTTATCGAGAGAAACGCGCGGTTCACTGGTACGGCGCAAAGCCATGCGTGCAGCATTGATTGCTTTTACTGACGCAATGGCATTTCGTTCAATACAAGGTACTTGTACCTGGCCTGCTACCGGGTCACAGGTAAGGCCGAGGTTATGTTCCATACCGATTTCAGCCGCAACACAGACCTGTTCAGCGCTGCCACCGAGCAGTTCAGCAAGGCCGGCTGCTGCCATCGAGCAGGCAACGCCTACTTCCCCTTGGCAACCCACTTCAGCTCCAGATATCGATGCATTCATTTTATATAGGATGCCAATAGCGCCAGAAGCCAGGAAATAGCGGATATAGAGCTCTGGTGTTACAGGTTCAATGCAATGGTTGTAATAAGCGAGTACGGCAGGAACAATGCCACAAGCGCCATTGGTTGGTGCGGTAACAACACGCCCACCCGCAGCATTTTCTTCATTGACTGCCAAGGCAAACATATTCACCAAATCCACGACATTCATTGGATCATTAGATAAATTATTTGATGAGGTTAGCATACGATGTAATGCCGCTGCCCGGCGTGGTACACGCAGTGGGCCAGGTAAAACCCCTTCGGTGTTCAAACCACGTTCAATGCAAGCCTGCATGGTATCCCAGACATCGGCAAAATAGGCATTAATTTCTTCTTTGCTGTGGAGATCCAGTTCGTTTTTCATCATTAAACCGGAAATAGATAACCCGGTTTTATTACAATTCATCAGTAATTCTTTTGCTGAATTGAATGGATATGAAACTGGTTTGGTATCCTGAGAGGGTTTACCAAAGTGTTCTTCATCAACAATAAAACCACCACCAATCGAGTAGTAGGTTTTGCTATAAACTTTTTTGTCCCCCGAGAATGCGTGAATTTGCATGCCGTTTTCATGTAATGACAGATTATCACTTCGGAAAACCATGCCGCTATCACGTGGGAAATCGACTTCATGTAAACCGTTGGCTAGTTTAATACGCTGTGTTTGCTCTACATCACGAATAAAACCGGGGATCGAATCAATATCAACGGTGGCGGGTAAATTACCTGCCAGACCCATGATAATGGCGATATCCGTATGATGACCCTTGCCGGTTAATGAGAGTGAGCCGTAAACATCGACGGCTACACGCGTGATAGAAGGCATTAATCCCTGGTTTACCAGATCGTCGACAAACTGTTTGCCGGCTTTCATCGGGCCAACCGTATGAGAGCTAGATGGGCCAATACCGACCTTAAACATGTCGAAAACGCTAATCACGCCAGACTCCTTAAAAAAGATAGAGATATAGTTATATATATTGAGGTACGCTACTTTACTGTGATTTAGTAGTGTTGATAAGGGAGTTTACAGGTTTTTTTGAATTATGATAGCAACAGCGATAAAGATGAGTAAAAAAAATACAAATTTGTTATCCTTAAATGATTTGGATCAAACCTGAATTTGTTGAGCTAATTGATGAATTATTGTCGCTGTCAATCCCCAAATGAGATGCTGCTGATACCAGTAAAAATAGATACGATGCCGCTGACCACGGCGACTAACGTCAAGATAATGATAACTCGAAAGTGAAAGCGCTTCAGATAGAGGAACTTCGAATATTTTGGCAACTTCCGCCGGGTTGCTGTGGAGGGATAATCCGGGAGGCAATAATCCGACAATAGGCGTCACCAGATAGCCACTGATGCTATTTAAAGGAGCGAGTTGTCCCAGAACCTGAACTTTCTGATGAGGTATGTTAACTTCTTCTTCCGCTTCTCGTAGTGCTGTCGCGATTATTGATTTATCTTTAGGATCAGCAGCCCCCCCTGGAAAGGCGACTTGACCGGCATGTGATCGTAAAGTGGCGGAGCGTCGGGTCAATAATAACGTTGGCTTCGGTTTGCAGATGATTGGTAATAACACCGCAGCATGGCGGTTGTTATCTGAAAGCCGTTTAGGTGGTGGTGGAAGTTGTAACTGAAATCTGTTAACGAAATCAGACAGTGATATCATATTACTTTTATTTTCCCTAGTTGCGGCAAGATACGATTCAACTTATCAAATGTTTCCTGATACTCTTTTTCAGCAATGCTGTCGGCAACGATTCCGCCACCGGCCCAGCAATATATTTTTTCTTTCTCAGTTAAGAGGGTACGAATGTTGATATTGCTGTCCATTGTGCCACAGAAACTAATATAGCCAATTGAACCACAATATCCATGTCGGCGGTGAGGTTCAAGCTCTTCTATTATTTCCATTGTTCTGATTTTAGGCGCTCCGGTAATAGAACCACCGGGAAAGCAGGCACGTAATAAATCCGTAGTATGTTGTTCATTTGGCAGTGTTGCGGTGATTGTGCTAACCAGATGATGAACGGCAGGGAATTGTTCAACTACAAATAATTCAGGAACTTTAACTGACCCGGGTGTGGCTACCCGGCCAATATCATTACGCAATAAATCGACGATCATCAAATTTTCAGCCTGATCTTTTTTCGAGGCTGCCAGTTTTACAGCTTGCAATATGTCCTTTTCTGTATCACTTAAGCGCGGTAATGTTCCCTTAATCGGGCGAGTTTGAATTTGTTTATTTTCCAAGAGTAAAAAACGTTCAGGAGAGACGCTGATAACGCTGTTTTCCGGTAAACGAATAAAGGCGGAAAAAGGTGCGCGGTTGTTCTCATTAAGTTTTATGAATGCTTGCCATTCATCTCCTTGGTAATCAGCGCAAAATCGTTGTGCCAGGTTAACTTGATAACAGTCACCACTTAACAGATAGTGATGAATGCAGTTAATTTTCTCATGATATTGTTTGGCACTCATATTTGATTGCCACTCACTGGTCAACGTAAAAGCCATTTTTGGCGAAACTGGGTGAGAAGTAAGCCAGTTCAGACGCGTGTCAACATCACTGTAGCTGAATAAAATCACCTCTTTTTTGTGATGATCAACAATTAGCGCCCAGTCATAAATACCTATTGCCATATCTGGAAATGACAGCTCATTTTTGGCTTGTGATGGTAACTCTTCAATATAACGCCCAAGATCATATCCCCATAGACCTAGCGTACCGCCCTGAAATGGCAAATCAGGATCAAGCTTTGCTGTAATATTTAATTTCTCTAGTTGTCTTTTTAGCAGGTAAAAGGGATCTTCCTCAGTAATATAGCTATTGCCATCTTCATTTATTTCAGTTGATTTATTATGACTGAACAGTGTTATCCGTGGTTCTGCAACCAAAATATCGAACCGGTTATGGGGATGGTTGGCAGCACCAGAATGGAACAGCATCGCCCAAGACTGATTTGAAATCGGCGCGAAATAGTTGATGGCAGCGTCTGGTTGATAGGGTAATTGCCGTTTTTGTAGTGAAATGCTCATTATATACCCGTTATCTTTCAAGTTGCCTCTTTGTTGGCTGCACTCGCTCACCCCGGTCACATAGTTACCTATGCTCCCGGGGATTCACTCCCTTGCCGTCGCGATGCATCTTGAAATCCATTGGGTATAGTGTTGGTTTAGCAATTGTAATGCAAAAGTTAGTCTTGATTTTAATCCTTACAGATTAACATAGAAATCCATTCCTTACTTGAGTTAAAAATCGCTATACTCTTCGGCATAGATCACTTTATAGAGGTTATTATCATGTTTTCAGAGATGCCAACTTTATCCCATGAGGAACAGCAACGAGCGGTAGAAAAAATTCAGCAATTGATGGTTGAAGGAATGAGCAGTGGCGAAGCGATTGCGTTGGTTGCACAAGAACTTCGTGAGCGGCATCGAGGAAAAGAGCAGGTTAATGTGGTGTTTGATGATGAAAAATCAACATAATTAAATTATTTATTTAACAATAATCACACATTTATTTTACCTGACATGTTAGGTTAGCTCCATATTTAATCTCTTACTTTGAGATATTAACGGGAGGTAGTATGAAAGCATGTCATATCATTAACAGAGTTGGCCTATCAGGTGCTGCACTTTTGCTCACGGTTTCATTCACAGTATCTGCTGTGTCGGAGAACAAACGTGTTGATAAATTTATTTCTTGTGACAATTTAACTAAATCGCAAATTGCCGCTCAAGTAAAGCGTGATTTTCTGCAAAACCGCATTAACCATTGGTCAGAAGATAGAAAGCAATTGGGAACGTCTAAACCAGTGGTATGGGTAAAAGCGGAAAATATCACTGGCGATAAAGATGTATTAAAAATTCCGCTGACTGTTCGTGGTTCTAAGCGTGACAAAGATTACCGAGTTGTCGTTGATTGTCAGCAAAATACGATTAGCTATAGCGAATTGAAATGACATTTTCTGATAGTTATCTCTACCCGTCATTAGACGGATACTAGATTTGGTGTTAGCCAGTAAAGGAAATGTTATGTCAGAATTGAGAAAATTATATCCGGCTTGTGAAGCTTATCGTTCGGGGTATTTGGATACAGGCGACGGTCATCAAATTTATTGGGAATTGTGTGGTAATCCTGTAGGTAAGCCAGCTGTATTTATTCATGGTGGGCCGGGGGGTGGTATTGCCTCTTATCATCGTCGGTTATTCGACCCGAAGAAATATCATGTCATGTTATTTGATCAGCGTGGTTGTGGGCGTTCAAGACCTCATGCCAGTTTGGAAAATAATACCACTTGGCATTTAGTTGAAGATATTGAGCGCTTACGTCAATTGATGGGAGTAGAAAAATGGCTGGTATTTGGTGGTTCGTGGGGTTCAACTTTATCTTTAGTTTACGCCCAGACTCATCCCCAACACGTTTCTGAATTAATTCTTCGGGGAATTTTCTTGCTGAGACCACAAGAGTTGCACTGGTATTATCAGGATGGTGCTTCTAATTTCTTCCCTGACAAATGGCAACGAACGGTATCTATTTTATCGGAAAGGGAACGAAAGGATGTGATCAGAGCATATAATAAGCGGCTGACTAGTAATGATCTTCGGGTGCAATTAGAAGCCGCGCGTCTCTGGAGTTTATGGGAAGGAGAGACGGTAACATTGCTTCCTTCAAATAATGTAGAGTGTTTTACGGAAGATGAGTTTGCTTTGGCATTTGCTCGGATTGAGAACCACTATTTTATCAATGAGGGTTTTATGAATGAGGAGCAGCAACTGTTGAATAATATTGACGTTATACGGGATATTCCGGCAGTTATCATTCATGGCCGATATGATATGGCTTGCCGGGTGCAAAATGCTTGGGATCTGGCGCAGGCATGGCCGGAAGCGGAATTACATATCATTGAAGGAGCAGGGCATTCATTTGATGAGCCGGGTATTTTACATCAGCTTATTAGTGCAACAGATAGGTTTGCAGATCAGTAATTGGATATACCCGTTATCTTTCAAGTTGCCTCTTTGTTGGCTGCACTCACTCACCCCGGTCACATAGTTCTCTATGCTCCCGGGGATTCGTTCCCTTGCCGCCGCGATCCATCTTGAAATCCATAGGGTATATAACCACCGGTTATCCGGTGGTTACCCATTCTTACTGGATGATCAGCGGCCTTTTGGCTCGTAGGGTAAATTGGAAAATTGTTTGGATAATTGGCGATAATGCACTAAACGTTGTTGAAAATATTGCCGCAGATGTTCGGGTTGTTCTTGTTCAACTGTATCAGGAAGTACCGGCATATTGTAACGTTCCTTAAAGGCTACACCAGAAGCTGCCAAATCAACATTCACTTTGTCCATATTCTCTGTAGAAAGTTCGGCCAGATTATGTTTCATCAGTGTCTCTCTCATTCACAAAGTGATAAAACTAATCCAAGCAGGTTTTTCTGGCAAGGGCTGAATTGATTATTTTATAAATATAAATAATATTCATTATCATTAAATATCGAAATTCCTTGATGAAGATTATTTTGTAAATGTGATTCATTTTCATTTAAATATATTAAATGAGATTCATTTTCATTTTTTTATTAAAAAATATATTGATATTTCAATGTGATACTTATTTTTGATTTATTTTTATTATTGGGTTTTATTATTTTAATTTAATTGGCATAATATAGTTCAATTAATAACTGGAGTATCTATTATGTTAAATCAAGAAATGGTTAATAAATTAAATGAGCAGATGAATCTGGAGTTCTATTCTGCGAATTTATATCTGCAAATGAGTGCATGGTGTAGTGAACAAGGGTTACCAGGTGCCGCTGCGTTTTTTAAATCGCACTCTCAGGAAGAGATGCAACATATGCATCGCTTGTTTGAGTATCTGAGTGATACAGGCGCAATGCCACGTTTGGGGCAAATTGATGCACCTTCGGCCGATTATGAATCTATATCTCATGTACTCAATAGAACTTATGAACACGAGAAATTTATTACTGCCGAAATTAATAAACTGGCTCATTTGGCGATAACCGCGCAGGATTATTCTACTTTTAACTTTCTGCAATGGTATGTAGCAGAACAGCATGAAGAAGAGAAATTGTTTAAATCTATCCTTGATAAACTGGATATGGTTGGTGAGGATGGTAAAGCACTTTTCTTATTAGATAAGGATCTGAAAGGTCTGGCTGCTGCAAATCCTGTCTAATGAAATGGAATTAATTAGCTGCAGTAGTCGCAATAACTTTAGGTATTTAAAGTCAATACTGCGGTTTTCCTTTATTTTTGCGCGATAGTTCACAAGACGAAATTCTTATTGTAAGTTATCGCAGATAAAATAATTCTTTTGATATAAAATGATGACAATTTATATCCTATGGATTTCAAGATGCATCGCGACGGCAAGGGAGCGAATCCCCGGGAGCATAGGTAACTATGTGACCGGGGTGAGTGAGTGTAGCCAACAAAGAGGCAACTTGAAAGATGACGGGTATATAGAGATTCATTTGAAAATTAAGAGGTTATTGATGACCATTAGCACAATCCGCTCTTTTGGCCGAAAATTATCTGCTTTAATTGTCCTTTTTGTTGCCATATCTTGCCAGCAAGCTTTGGCTCATGCGCATTTAACAGAACAAATTCCGGCAGAAGATACTACAGTAGAAAATACACCGCAGGTGATCACGCTAAGCTTTTCTGAAGGTATTGAGCTGAGTTTTAGTAAAATAAAAGTGATTGGCCCGGAAAATAAACCCATTAAAACGGGAAAATTGAAGCTTGATCCGGTAACTAATACGAAACTTATTCTTCCTATCGAAGATAAACTGACGACAGGGAGATATGATGTTAACTGGAGCGTGGTCTCTGTTGATGGGCATAAGACTAAAGGTGTCTATAGCTTTACAGTGAAATAATTATGTCTCTAGCGACGCTGTATATTCTTTGTCGCTTCACTCATTTCGTGGCAGTTATGTTAGTGTTTGGTTTTAGCATATTTACTGCCATATTGGTTCCTGAGCGTTTATCTGTTCTGATTGATGTGCGCCTTCGTGTAGGGGTAATTATCAGTACAGTTGTGACATTAGTAACAACAATGGGATGGTTGGCAATTCAATCGGGAATAATGGGTGATGGTTGGCAGGATATTTGTAATCTAGAAATCTGGTTGGCAGTATTGGAAACAACTTTTGGTAAAGTTTGGCAATGGCAAATACTGGTTTCAATAGTTGCTACAGGGTTTTTGTTTATCAGTAAACAAAAAGCCAGAAATATTTTGATGTTAATCAGTTCTGCTGTTTTACTCTCCTGCCATGCCTTTATAGGCCATTCGGTAATGCATGATGGGATAACAGGTGTTTTTTCTCAGATTAATCAGGTAATTCACTTAGTGAGTGTTGGATACTGGTTTGGTGGATTATGGCCGTTTTTGTTATGTTTGCAATTTTTACGGATACAAAATGAATTGGCTATAGGGTTGGATAAACAGATTATGATCTCTATGATGCGTTTTTCCACATATGGTCACGTTGCTGTAACCCTAATTATCATTACTGGTATTATAAGCGGCTTAATTTTGCTACCGAACTGGCCGAAATATAGCGGTAGTGAATATCAATCCATGCTATGGCTGAAGATAGCATTGGTGGTGGGTATGGTGATGCTTGCATTAATTAACCGCTATATCTTGGTTCCTAAACTGAAGCAGCCTGGCCGCTATCAATTGTTAATTATCAATAGTTGGGTTGAAATTATTCTTGGAGCATTAGTTCTATTATGTGTTGCTGTTTTTGCTACTTATCAACCGATTTGATTTTCTTAATTAATTATCTGTCTCAATAGGTGCTGTTGGTATATACCCGTTATCTTTCAAATTGCCTCTTTGTTGGCTGCACTCACTCACCCCGGTCACATAGTTATCTATGCTCCCGGGGATTCGCTCCCTTGCCGTCGCAATGCATCTTGAAATCCATAGGGTATAGTCTATTCTTGACACTAAAATATAGTGAATATGGAAAAAACGGGAGTGTATAGATAGTGTGTGAAAAGATCCATTTCGCTCGCTTTTATATCTACATTGGTAACTATTATGAAACGTTTACTTTTATTATTTTCCTTGTTTTGTCTCTCTTTTCAAAATGTTGCTGCACCGATTGAAACGGTGAGTAAGCTACAATTTGGTGATAAATGGGCATTTACACGGGAAGAGGTGATGTTGGATTGCCGAGCAAATAAGGCTCTGTTTGTGATTAATCCAAGTACGTTAGTGCAATACCCATTGAATGATATAGCCACGGATATGATGAAGGTGGGGAAAGTGAATGCTAAGTCTTTGGATATTATTCTATTGGATGATAGCAAAAATCCGACTCAAAAAATGAGTATAGAGCCATTCCAACAAGCAGCTTTAGCATTGTGCGATAAAAGATAATGTCATTGAGTAAGCGATAGCGTCTATTTTGGCTTAATGGAAGATGTTGTTTTTGATTATTTATTATCCAAAAAGTTGGTAAAATGCAAGTATGTCAGCTACTCTTTAAATTGTAAGTTGTTTTTCGTCTCAATGACACTTTTAGCGCACGGCTCTTAAGAGCCATTTTCCCTAGGCCGAGTAGAGGAGTCAACTCGGCCTCTTTTTGTCACAATTTTTGTGGACATCAGACCACCCTCATAACCCATGCATGTTTTTGTCTATCATAATGCTTTCGGTAGAGAAGAATGTGTTTATCGTTTAGTAAGGCGGGAATACTGGTATGTTCATCCCATCCATCCAACTGCATACAAAGTTCGTGGTCGGAATTACAAGGAATACTAATGGTGATATCGTCCTCTTGGGAAGGTGAAGAGAGAATAGCATCATCAATTTCGTAGCTGGAAATTCTTAATTTTGTCTGGTTCATGATCGCTCCTTAACTTTTAGATAACAGGTAAGACCAGTGGGGCCATCATTGAGAATAGATCAAATAGCTGAGATTTCCAGTAATAATATTTTCTGTGCTGGATAATCGGTAGATGATATTGCTGTTATAATGATCTGTTCTAAAACTTACTCTTGTCATATTGCTTTTTTTATCTCTGTTATTCTTTGACCTTTTATACATTCAGTAGGAAATATTTATTTTGTGTGGTAATAAGGACTCAAAGTGTTGGTGATGGTGTGGTAAATGCAATAATTCTATGGATAACTTGTTTGAATGTTTGGTTTTTTTACTACACCACTAGTCAATTCTCAAATGAAAGGGGCTAATGAGCGATACTGTTATCAGATAATTGATCTTTATAATTGTGTAAAAACTCAATTTGATTTTATTGTATGAGGGCATAGAGGCACTAACAGTGAATCATATTCATACTGGTTGTACCTCTGATAATGTTTTGGTGAAGTAGTGTGATATCTCACTAGCCTTTGCAAGTATTCAATAAATATAATTAAAGAATATCTTATTAAAGACAGTAAAAAATTTACGTCAGTGTGACAGACTGTTAACCTTATTGTTATGGGCACTTGATGTTTTTTTGATATAAAAATAGAGATGCGTTTTGTGAATTTCATCGGATAGGTCAATTATGAATAAAAATGAGTTCTATCGGGAGCTTACGGGAGACCTAAAAGCTCTGTTGTCTGGTGAGTATGACTTAATAGCGACGCTGGCTAATACCAGTGCATTGTTGTATGAACGTTTGCATGACGTTAACTGGGTTGGCTTTTACCTGATTGATGGTAATACGTTGGTGTTAGGGCCATTTCAGGGAAAAGTTGCTTGTGTCAGAATACCTGTTGGCAAGGGGGTATGCGGAACGGCTGTATTGAAAAAGCGTATCCAGCGTGTTGATGATGTTCATGCGTTCCCTGGTCATATCGCCTGTGATGTTGCTAGTAACGCTGAAATTGTGTTGCCGTTGATCGTAAGCGATAGAATTATTGGTGTATTGGATATTGATAGTACGGTCTTTAATAGGTTCGACGAGAAAGACGAATTTGGCTTACAAGCCCTTATTGATGGGCTTTGTGCTCATTTAGAACAGTGCGTTGTGCCGAAATATGTTGAATTGAATGTAACTTAACATATGGATAACGTGGCATTTATCAGCAACGCTATTATAATGACGCCAGTTCATGCCTATGCTGGTTGGCAAAACCGTTGTAATCAGGAAATTTCATGGAAAATCAACCTAAGTTGAATAGTAGTAAAGAGATTATTGCTTTTTTAGCTGAGCGTTTCCCGCTCTGTTTCGTAGCCGAAGGTGAAGCTCGTCCTTTAAAGATCGGTATTTTTCAAGATATCGTTGAACGTATTCAGGACGAAGAGTGTTTAAGTAAAACACAACTGCGTTCCGCCTTGCGTCTGTACACATCAAGTTGGCGTTACCTGTATGGTGTGAAAGAAGGTGCGCAGCGTGTTGACCTTGATGGTAATTCATGCGGTGAATTGGAAGCGGAACACATTGAGCACGCTCTTCAGCAACTGACTGAAGCTAAAGCACGGGTTCAGGCACAGCGTGCAGAGCAAAGAGCTAAAAAACGTGAAGCTGAAAATGTGGCTGCTGGTGAAAAAAATGAACGGCCCACAGCCAAGAAACCAGCTCCTCGTCGCCGCGCTAATAATACTGAGGGGGAAAAACGGCAGCCACCACGCCAGCAAAAGCGCCCTCAGCAAGCACGTAAACCCGTTGCTAAACCTGTACCGATTCAGATTGTCGATGTTTCATCGCTGAAAATTGGTCAGGAAATTAAAGTAAGAGTGGGTAAAAGTTCAGTGGATGCTTCTGTGCTTGAAGTCGCCAAAGATGGTGTACGGGTACAATTGCCTTCCGGTTTGGCAATGATTGTACGCGCAGAACATTTACAGTTCTGATACGGAGGCCGACCTGGGCATGAACAAATTCGTCAAACTGGCTTTTGTCTTAGGTGTTTCAATTTTTGGTACTTGTTATGCAAATACAAACAGTCCAGTGGCTGTTCCTGTTGGTATTGAACAATTACCTATATTGAAGCAAGAGCCTCAGCATTCAACAGTTAGCGAGCGGGTAACATCCCGCTTCACTCGTTCTCATTATCGCCAATTTGATTTAGATGGTGATTTTTCGGCAAAAATATTTGACCGCTATCTTAATATACTGGATTACAGCCATAACATATTATTAGCGTCAGATGTTGCTCAGTATGCCGATAAGAAAAAGTTGTTAGGCAAGGAGTTGGAAAATGGGAATCTGGAAATTCCGTATGACTTGTTTAATTTGTTACAGAAACGTCGCTTTGAGCGTTATCAGTACGCTTTATCGCGTCTTGAACAGCCAATGAATTTTGATGGTAACGATACAATTGATGTTGATCGTTCCAAAGCCCCTTGGCCGCAGAGTGTGGAAGAGCTAAATAAACTTTGGGATGCTAAAGTTAAATATGATTGGCTCAACCTCAAGCTCAGCGGCAAAGAGGACAAGAAAATCAAAGAGATGCTCACCAAACGCTATCAATCCGCGTTAAAACGTCTGACACAAAGCCAGAGTGAAGATGTTTTCCAATTGATTATGACTGCGTTTGCCCGTGAAATTGATCCTCATACTAATTATCTTTCACCACGCAATACTGAACAGTTTAACTCAGAAATGAGTCTTTCCCTGGAAGGGATTGGTGCTGTTTTGCAAATAGATGATGACTACACGGTCATAAATTCTTTGGTTGCTGGTGGACCTGCCGCCAAAAGCAAAGCATTAAACGTGGGTGATAAGATTATCGGTGTTGCCCAGTCAGGAAAGTCTATGGTGGATATTATTGGCTGGCGTCTGGATGATGTGGTTGCGCTGATTAAAGGTCCTAAAGGGAGTAAAGTGCGGCTTGAGGTTATTTCTGATACCAAAGGAGCAAAACCGCGTACTGTTATTTTAACTCGCGAACAGATCCGTTTGGAAGATCGGGCTGTGAAGATGTCAGTTAAGACAATGGGTCAGGAAAAAGTGGGCGTGCTTGATATCCCGGGTTTTTATGTTGGTTTGACTGATAATGTTAAAACTCAATTACAAAAACTGACCAAACAGCATGTCAGTGCTATTGTCATTGATTTGCGTAGCAATGGTGGTGGTGCGCTGACAGAAGCGGTTTCTTTATCAGGCTTGTTTCTCCCAAGTGGCCCGATTGTCCAGGTTAGAGATAATAATGGGAAAATTCGTCAGGATTCTGATACTGATGAAGTGGTGTACTATAAAGGACCTTTGGTTGTTCTGGTAGACCATTTTAGTGCTTCTGCTTCTGAAATTTTTGCCGCAGCAATGCAGGATTATGGGCGAGCGTTGATTGTTGGTGAACCGACTTTTGGTAAAGGTACAGTTCAGCAATATCGTTCTTTGAGTCGTATTTACGATCAAATGATGCGTCCTGATTGGCCATCACTGGGATCTGTTCAATATACGATTCAGAAGTTTTATCGTGTCAATGGCGGTAGTACTCAGCGTAAAGGGGTTACTCCTGATATCGTAATGCCTACGGGGGTTGATCCGGCAGAAACCGGGGAAAGTTTCGAAGATAATGCTTTGCCTTGGGATAGCATTCCTCCTGCCCATTATACAGGGTCTAAAATTATTGCTGCATTGGTTCCTCAGTTGAATGTTGCTCACAATGCCCGCATTACAACTGATCCAGAATTCAAGTATATCAATGAGGATATTGCTCACTATAAAGCGCTGAAAGAGCATAAAAATATTGTTTCTCTGAACTATGTACAAAGAGAGAAAGAGAATAAAGAAGCGGATGCTCTGAAGTTGAATCGCATAAATGATCGCTTTAAACGCGAGGGTAAAAAACCGTTAACTTCACTGGATGATTTGCCTAAAGATTATCAGGGGCCGGATCCCTATCTTGATGAGTCAGTGAAGATTGCACTTGATTTAGCGCACCAACCTGCTGAGAAAATGTTGGCTAAGTCTAAGTAAAATAATGGGTTAAAGCCTGTTAATGATTAATGCCCAATATCGTTCGCTTGGGATGTTTTGAGTGAATGGTATATTGGGCTACCAGTAATATAAACAGTCTCTTGAAGGTGTTTTTTCTTTTCAGGAAGGATGAATTATTTCACATTTTCTCAGTATTACCAGGTATTGGCGTATTTTGTTTAACCAATTGGTGTTAGGCTAATGTGGTTTTTTTCATGATTTTGTAAAGTTATGTTGGTTTTATCGCTTAACAGGCTAAAAGCCTTGAATATAGTAAGAACAGCCTTATTTATAGAGTAGTTCTGAAAGTGCATTGATTATTAATAAAGGAAGCCGGTTTTTATGATGCGAATTGTTTTGTTCCTCCTCACTAACCTCGCTGTTATGTTGGTGTTCGGGATAATACTTTCTTTGACAGGAATTCAGGGGAGTAGTGTACAAGGTTTGATGATTATGGCTGGTCTGTTCGGATTCGGTGGGGCGTTTGTTTCCCTGTTGATGTCCAAATGGATGGCCCTGCGTTCTGTGGGTGCCCAGGTCATAGAACAGCCAGCAAATGAAGTTGAACATTGGTTAGTTGAAACTGTTCGCCGTCAAGCGGAACAAGTCAATATTGCCATGCCCCAGGTTGCGATTTATGCCGCGCCTGATATTAACGCATTCGCTACCGGAGCGCGTCGTAATGCTTCTCTGGTTGCTGTCAGCACCGGTCTATTGGATAACATGAGTAGGGCAGAAGCAGAAGCTGTTATTGCTCATGAGATTAGTCATATTGCTAATGGTGATATGGTGACGATGACCTTGTTGCAAGGGATAGTAAATACTTTCGTTATCTTTATTTCCCGTCTACTGGCTCAAGCTGTATCAAGTTTCCTGTCTGGCAACAGTGATGAGGAAGAGAGTAACTCCTCGGGCAATCCTATTGTTTACATGGTTGTTTCAATGGTGTTGGAAATAGTATTTGGTATTCTGGCGAGCATTATCACAATGTGGTTCTCACGTTATCGCGAATTCCATGCAGATGCAGGTTCTGCCAAGTTGGTCGGTCGTGAGAAAATGATCGCTGCTTTACAGCGCCTGAAAACCAGTTATGAACCGCAGGAAGAAGGCAGTATGATGGCGTTCTGTATTAATGGTAAGTCAAAAACATTCAGTGAGCTGTTCATGTCTCACCCACCATTGGACAAACGTATTGAAGCACTGCGTAGTGGACAGTACCTGAATAAATAATATTGTGAATAAAATAAAAAGCCGGGGAATCAATTCCGGCTTTTTTACAGTTTTTGAAGTTTAAATTATAGCTGACTTAATTCAACGTGTTCTTCCTGATCGAAGATAGTTTTATCAGTTTGTCCCATCAGTTGGCTGGTAATAGTGCCAGCAGTCATTGAACCACTTACATTCAGTGCCGTACGGCCCATATCAATGAGAGGCTCAACAGAAATCAATAAAGCAATCAACGTTACAGGTAGTCCCATTGCGGGTAAGACAATCAGTGCTGCAAACGTAGCACCGCCGCCCACACCAGCAACGCCAGCAGAGCTGATAGTGACAATGCCAATGAGTGTTGCAATCCACATTGGGTCGAGTGGGTTTATGCCTACTGTTGGAGCAACCATTGCGGCCAACATGGCGGGATAAATTCCGGCACAGCCATTCTGACCAATTGTTGCTCCAAAAGATGCTGAAAAGCTGGCGATTGATTCTGGTACGCCAATACGGAGTGTCTGGGTTTCGACATTCAGTGGAATACTGGCAGCACTGGAACGGCTGGTGAATGCAAAAGTCAACACTGGCCAAGTTTTTTTGAAAAATCTAAGTGGATTGATGCCGAAGAGAGAAAGTAGAAACCCATGAGCAACAAATACTAGTGCTAGTGCAATGTAGGATGCGATAACAAAGGTTCCCAGTTTTGCAATTTCATGGATATTAGAGTTGGCGACAACTTTGGTCATCAGGGCCATAACACCATACGGCGTTAAGCGCATAACCAGACGAACCAGTTTCATTACCCATGCCTGTATAGTGTCGATAGCGACTAATATGCGTTCACCCCTCTCATGATCATCTTTCAACATTTGCAGGGCCGCGATACCTAAGAAGGTTGCGAAAATAACAACGCTGATAACAGAAGTTGGGTTAGCGCCGGTTAAATCTGCGAACGGATTTTTAGGAATAAAAGATAAAATCAATTGTGGTACAGATAAATCAGAGACTTTGCTGACATAGTTGTTTTCGATAGCAGACAGACGTGTTGTTTCTTGGGGACCTTGAATCAGACCTTCAGCAGTCAGGCCGAACAGGTTGATAATCATGATACCGATAAGTGCTGCAATCATTGTAGTGAATAACAACGTTCCGATAGTCAGAAAGCTGATTTTTCCCAGAGAAGATGCTTTGTGTAGTTTGGCGACTGCACTCAAAATAGAGGCAAATATCAGAGGCATAATGACCATTTGTAGAAGTTGTACGTAGCCATTACCTACAATGTTGAACCATGATATGGATTCCTTCACTATGGTATTATCAGAACCATAAATCAGTTGCAGTGCTAAGCCAAAAGTAATGCCAATGGCAAGGCCCGCAAAAACCTTTTTCGACAGATTCCATTGCCGTGAACTGGCTTTTGACAATAGCAAAAGCAGTGCTACGAAGACGAGCACATTCGAAATGAGTGGTAAATTCATCCCCAAACTCCAGAATTCAATTTAGTTAAGTCATAAGCTGTATCGAATCGTGTAGGTTTGCAAACGAACACATTACAACAAGCAGTTGGGGAATATAGTACCAGATTAAACTATTCTCATTTATAACTATATAGAATTTAATATAATTAATGTGACTTTTAAGATTTATTTTTAGTCAATTAGAGCATTAGAAATAGAGATCTTTGATGCGATTTATATAAAAAAGTATAGAATATTCAATATCTTCTGGTAGAAAAATGGCAATGACAATTAATAAGGCAGAAATAAACCTTTCTGCTTTCTTATTTCCTTGCTTGCCAAGCACAGGTAGACAGAAACGTATTTTGATTGGCCATAATAACGGCACACCAGCAGGTGTTAGCATATCTGCAACCAGATGGCTCAAATAGCCAACAATCATGGCATGGAAAAAATCAGTTGGAATTAGCCCCTCTTCGGGTATTTTTAGCCAAAATAAAGTAATCCCTAATATGAGAGCAAGTAAACTGTGAGTAAAGCCTCTATGACCGCAGAGTTTGGCAATAGGAATGGAGATAAATCTGAATAATCTACCCAGGGTTGAATTAGGGTGATCGATGTCGGGTAACAAGGCAGTAAGCAGTACCCCTGGTAGCATATGCAACCAGTCTCCATAAGCTATCTCTGGTGTTATCTCTAGCTTATGTGCCAAGATGATGCTGGCAACTGAAAATAAAAGATGCCCTTCTGCGGTCATAAATTCCTCTGACTAATAACTGTCTATCCATACAGTCGGCGAAGTATAGAGGGTTTTATGTGGGTAAGATAGAGGGTGAAAAGCAAAAATATCTTATTTATTAATATATGACGTTAATATTTAATTAGATTTTTGTTTGGCAGAATAAGACATAAGCGCCACGACTACTATGTGAACAATAAGAAGCTGCCATCGGCATAAATGATGGCAGCTAAAGTTATAATCAGGTGATGTTCATGACAGTGAGTTGCTCGAGAGAATGTAGTTTAATATCTGCGAGAACCCAACTTGGGTCATCAAAGTGATGAGCGGATGGCACAACGATTGAACGCATTCTTGCAGCTTTTGTTGCTATCATTCCATTGAATGAATCTTCCAGGGCCACACAATTTATCGGAGCGACATCCAATTGCTCCGCAGCGCGCAAATAAACTTCGGGATTGGGTTTACTATGAGGTAAGTTGGCAGCAGAAACGACAGTATCAAAATAGTGATTAAGGCTGAACATTTCGAGTACTTGTTCCAACATATATTGTGGAGAAGCTGAGGCTAGGCCGATTTTTAGTCCTTGTTTGCGGCAAAGGTTTAAAGCATATTCAACACCTGGGAGTAAAGGACGGTTTTCTTTTACCAAATCGATAACATGGTCGGTAATTCGCTGTTCCACGTCTGATTTTGATGCCCCTTGCCAGGGAGAAGCCTGATACCAAAGTTCCACAACTTGGTCAATTCGCAATCCAAGAGTATCTGGTAGTTTTTCTGCTAAAGAGAAATCCAGACCTAATTCACTAAATACTTCTTTTTCTCCTTGGGTCCAATAGGGTTCAGAGTCAATCAGTAAGCCGTCCATATCGAAAATGGCTGCTTTTATTGGTAAATGAAAAGACATTTAAGTATCTCTCTTTGGTCAGACAGTTAGCGAAAGCTGATTGTAACAATCTCAGTAGGTGAAATCTTTTCCTGATCGGGAACATGGTAAGAAATGCTTAGTTAATTAAATATAAAGTTAAATTTGGTGATTGATGGGCTATGATTAGCCAAAAATAAAATCTGCTTATTGTTATGAGGGGTATCGATGACTTACCAAAAAGCCGGATACATCGCTATTATTAAGCGAGTTTTAGGTTGGGTGATTTTTGTTCCGGCACTTTTATCGACCATTGTTTCTGTGATTAATCTTGCCTGGCTGCACGGTATTAAAGGTGATGGTATCAATGCTGTTTTGGATGATTTCCTGAAAATGATGGCTGAAATGGTGCGTTTTAATACCCCATTTCTGGATTTCTTCTGGAAAAACTCACCAACACCTGATCGTCTGGCTGGTTTTACCGGATCAACGCTTGGTTTCCTGATTATCTATTTTCTTATTTTTTTCGGCCTTGCTATGAGTGCGTCAGGTCAACGGATATACAGACAAGTGAAGTTTATACGAGAAAACATTGAAGATCAGCTTATTATTGAAAAAGCTAAAGGCAATGATGGCCTAACGAGAGAACAGATTGAATTAAAAATTAAACTTCCTCGTCATACACTGTTCAGTCAGATTTATATCTTATATATTTCACCGGTAATTATCGGTGGAATTTTTTATTTTCTATTGAAAATCTTAGGCTGGTAGATTCTCCGGTTGGCTATAGCTGCGGAATAAGTATTTTCGCAGCCTGATTACCCATCTATTGGCTATTTTCAGTCAAAATATTATCGAGAATATTTTGAACCGCAATAAGATTATCACCACCAAATAGATTACTCCGGTTAAGCAAATAATAGAGCTGATACACAGGTTGCCGTTCAATAAAGTTGGCAGGGAGTGGCCATATGCTCTGATAGCCATCAAAAATTTGCATTGGTAAGTCAGGGTATAACGGTAACATAGCGAAATCACATTCACGATCTCCCCAATAACAGGCTGGGTCGAAGGCAACGGCTTGGTCATCTAGTGAAGCACAATTAGCTGGCCAGAGATCGCCATGTAACAGAGAGGGTTGTGGCTGATGGTGTTGAAGTTTGTTACTTATAGCTTGAACGATATTATCAATATCACCAAATATCATGTTTTTTTCTGCTGCGATTTGTAATTGCCAACCAACCCGCTTTTCCGCATAAAATTGGTGCCAACGTCGTTGCCAGCCATTAGGTTGTGGAGTTGTTGCCAGCATATTGTCAAAGTCAAAGCCGAATTGAGGTTGCTCACTCCATTGATGAAGTTTTGCCAGTTGTTGACCGAAGCAATAGGCACTGTGAGGGTCGAAAGATTTTAAAGGCAGAAATTCAAGCAATAGAAAGCTATGGTCACGGGTGTTGCCAATACCATAAACAGTTGGAACACGGATAGTTTGGCTGCGTGCCAGGAGTTCAAGCTGTTCTGATTCTGCTTTGAAGACAGGGAGCATCTCGCGCAGATTTGATTTGACAAAAACTTGTCGTTTTCCATGTGTGACTCGCCAAGCTTGGTGGATGTCCCCTCCGGCTAACTCAGTTTTATCGTGAATTTCAGCAACACCGAAATGTTCGTTTAACAAACGATTTACTGTCTGCCACATGGTTCACCTCTCTATGTCGTCAATTACTTTATGAACAATTATAGTCAGAGAAAACATATGATCAGGTAAAAAAGATGATTAACAGGGTTATATCTCAAAACAGATATAACCCTTTTTGTTATTGATTGGGTTCGTTAGAGATTTGTAGGGCTGCTTGATACGTTTTACGTTTGGATTTTGTTCTTACAAGTTTTATCTGACTGTAAGCCAGTGCCAGTGTAAAGAAGATAGCCTGAACAATAACAATGCATGGCCCCGTTGCACCATCAATGTGGAAACTGACCAGAGTACCCAGGACACAGGAACTGACTGATGCAATGATAGCGACAATTAACATTCGGTCAAAACTGCGGCATAACATGAAAGCGATGATTCCCGGTGATATCAACATTGCGATAACCAAAATCATTCCCACGGCTTGCAGGGAAGCGACAATGGTCATTGACAATAGACAAAGTAAACCGTAATGCAAAAGCTTAACAGGTAATCCCACTACGCGTGCTTGGTTTGGATCGAAGCAGTAAAGCATGAAGTCTTTGCGCTTTAGCAGTACTACCGCCATAGTGATACAGGTAATCCATAATGTTTGATTCAATTCATCTTTAGTGATCCCTAGAATATTTCCGAACAGAATATGAGTGAGATGTTGGTCAGTGTCTATTCGGGCAAAAAGAACTAAACCAAAGGCAAACATGCCTGAAAAGACAATTCCCATGACAGTATCTTCTTTTATCCGGCTATGTTCTTTCAGATATCCTGTTGCAAAAGCACAAAAAATACCGGAAAGGAATGCGCCAATAGCCAGCGGTATACCAGCAGCGAAAGCTAGTACAATGCCTGGTAATACAGCGTGAGAGATGGCATCACCCATTAACGACCAGCCCTTAAGAACCAGATAACAAGAGAGTATTGCACATACTGCACCTGTTACAATAGCAGCAAATACCGCCCGTTGCATAAATGGAAACATAAACGGCTCAGTGATTAACTGTGTCAACTCATTCATAATTGTGTTGTCTCCTGAGCCAAGGCTGAGGATTCTTTTCTGGCACGTATACGTGAAGCGAATAGCCCATGCTTTGGTGCAAAGAAGAATGCGAGTAGGAAAATAACGGTTTGCAGCGTGACAATGACACCACCAGTAGCGCCGTTAAGGAAAAAGCTTAGGTAAGCGCCAAATGCACTGGTCAGGGAACCAATAGTAACGGCAATGATCAGCAGGTGCTTAAAACGATCTGTTAATAAGTAAGCTGTTGCGCCTGGAGTGACAACCATTGCAATCACCAGAATAGCGCCGACAGTTTGTAAAGCTGCGACAGTACAAGCACTCAACAAAGTAAAAAAAATGATTTTCATCCGCAAGGGGGATAAGCCGATAGAGCGAGCATGCGTTTCATCAAAAAATACAATTAGCAAATCTTTCCAGATAAACATGAGCACGATAAATGAAATCGCAATAATGATTTCAACTTGGAGAACATCTTCATCAGCGATGCCAAGGATATTGCCGAAAATAATGGTTTGTACGTTAACCGATGTAGGATTGAGGGAAACGATTAATAAGCCGACCGCAAAGAAAGTGGAAAAAATGAACCCGATTACTGCATCTTCACGTAAGCGAGTGATATGACGAACTAAAGTCATAGACAGAGCTGCCAGCATTCCGGTAAAAAAAGCACCACCTGCATAAGGAAGACCTAGCGCATAAGCACCAGCGACGCCAGGCACAACTGAGTGAGAGAGCGCGTCTCCCATCAATGACCAGCCTTTTAACATCAGGTAGGAAGAAAGGAAGGCACAGACGGCACCGACGATGGCACTAACCCAGATGGCTTTTACCATGTAATTGTAGTGAAAAGGTTGCAGCAAAAGCTCTGTCATGATTGACGCTTCTCCTTATGCTGACCTTGCCTTGGCGGAACATGATGATCATGACCATAAAATACGGCTGCGCGTTCATCATCAGTAATAACAGTCAAGGAGCGTGGATCATCATCATCATGTAATTCCGGACCGGATAGATTAATATGACGAAGTACTCCACCAAAAGTCATCTCTAAATTTTTTTGGGTGAACGTTGTTTCTGTTGGGCCACTTGCTAGAACCGTTCGGTTGATTAGGATAACATGATCGCAGAATTCAGGCACGCTACCGAGGTTATGTGTAGAAACCAGAACCAGATGGCCCTCATCACGTAAATCACACAACAGGTCAATGATGGCATTCTCTGTTTTTACATCAACACCAGTAAAAGGTTCATCTAGTAATAGAACTTTACCTTCCTGAGCCAGAGCCCTTGCAAGAAAAACCCGTTTTTTTTGTCCGCCTGAGAGTTCGCCAATCTGTCGGTTGCGTAGGGCCGTTAAACCGACACGTTCAAGTGCTTTATCAACAGCTTGGTGATCTCTTTTACTTGGGATTCTCAGGAATCCCATTTTCCCATAGCGGCCCATCATAACGACATCAGAAACCAATACTGGAAAGTTCCAGTCGACTTCTTCTGTTTGAGGGACATATGCAATAATATTTTTCTTCAACGCATTTTTGACTGGCATATCACTCAGAGTTACTTTTCCCTGAGATGGGCTTACCAGTCCCATGATAGTCTTAAACAATGTGGATTTACCACTACCGTTAATGCCCACCAACGCACAAATAGTTCCACCGGTGATAGAAAAACTTGCATCATAAATAGCTGTGTGACCGTTGTTATAAGTCACAGTGGCGTCATCAACGACTAAATGAGGACGTTCAAACAGTATATTGCTATTCATTGATTAAATCCTTTTGCGATTGTATCTACAGTTTTGTTCAGTAAATCAATGTAAGTTGGTACCGGGCCAGTACTGCCGGAGAGTGAATCTACATAAAGAACGCCACCATAACGGGCGTCTGTTTCTTTACTGACTTGTTTTGCGGGTTTATCTGAAATTGTACTTTCGCTAAATACAACTGGGATTTTGTTTGCTCTTACAGTATCAATGACATGACGAACTTGTTGTGGTGAACCTTGTTCTTCCGCATTAATTGGCCATAGATAAACTTCCTTGAATTGGTAATCTTTAGCTAAATAACTAAAAGCCCCTTCACTGGTGACTAACCAACGTTGATCCTGTGGAATACGAGAAAGACGTTCTCTCAGTGGAGAATCCAGTTGGGCAATTTTTTCAGCATAGGCTTTGGCATTCCTATTATAAATCTCTGTATTTTCAGGATCGTATTTCACAAATGCTTGGCGAATATTCTCAATATAGATTAAAGCATTTGTGGGTGACATCCAAGCGTGAGGATTAGGGTTCCCGTTGTAAGGCCCTTCACGGATAGGTAGTGGTTCAATGCCGTCAGTAATGACAACGGCAGGTACATCTTTAAGGTTTTCAAAGAAGCGTTCAAACCAGCGTTCTAGATTTAGCCCATTCCAAAGGATCAAATCAGCATGTTGAGATTTTATAATATCTTTGGGGGTGGGTTGGTAATCATGGATTTCGGCACCAGGTTTAGTAATTGATTCAACAATCGCCGCATCACCTGCTACGTTTTGTGCAATATCTTGGATAATAGTAAAGGTCGTGACAACTTTAAATTGTTTGGCGGCGGATACCTGATGACTAAATAGAATTACAGATAAGAGAATCAACATAATTCCCAGAACAGGAGGAGAAAGTAAAAGCAGAGAAAGTTTTTTCTTCATAAATTCAAACCTTACTTGTTATAAGTATATGATAACGATTATCAATATCATTTAAGTAAAGTCAAGATGATAAAATTTGGAAACAGCGATTGTCGCAATAGTCATTCCATATGATATGAACACGAATACAGTGAAAAGTTAAGTAAAAATATTTTTAGATCGTAAACGAAATTGTATATGCTGCGCTGTAGCAAAATTTGATCCAGAGGATTATAGGGTGAAATTAAGACTGAGCTTTATGGCACTGGTCGTGCTGTTAGTCGTCGGTTGTGCTGAGAGAAATGTTCAGCAAACAAATGTTGGTAAACAGTCCGGTCAGCAACGTATGCTTAGCAATACTGCCAACGCAGCTAGAATTTCTTCTTTCCCGCCGACGCCTTTTGATACCTTTATTCAACAGGCATCCAATCGGTACGGCGTTGATGAAACTCTGATCAGAGCGATTATTCAAGTTGAATCCGGTTTTCGTCCTAATGCAGTCAGTAAATCGAATGCAATTGGTCTTATGCAAATTAAAGCATCGACAGCAGGGCGGGATGTGTATCGACAGAAAGGGCGTTCTGGTCAGCCAACAACTCGTGAGTTGAAAGATCCTAAAACTAATATTGATCTTGGCACTGCTTATATCAGTATCTTGAAGGAGCAACATTTGGCAGGTATTGATAACCCTGAGACTCTCCACTACGCCACTATTGTTGCCTACGTAAATGGTGCGGGTGCTCTTTTGCGTACTTTTAATGCAGATCGTCAATTAGCTGTCAATAAAATAAACAGCATGACACCGGATGAGTTTTATCGGTATGTTCAGGATAATCATCCAGCACCTCAGGCTCCACGCTATTTGTGGAAGGTGAAAAAGGCTTATCGTTAACAACAAGCCGCCCGTGGCAATTTGCGTCGCGAGTTTGCCAGAGCGGATAGCAACCCGCAAGTACTGGCATTAACCCCACGCCATCTGGCGTATGTGATTTATACCTCCGGCTCGACCAGCATACCAAAGGGGTGATGGTCGAACATATTTTAGTCTGTTAGAGAATAATGAGGATAAAGTCGTTTTGGTTCAGGCTTTAAATATGGTGTTGGCAGAGGGTTGTAACGAAGAGGTTCAGTAATGGCTTAAATAGACTAAAACGATCCTGTATCCGTATGATAATCTGGCATATATAACTTATGCCGGGTTTTTCTATATATGTCTTGATTAGATGGATTCGACTAATAAATGCAAATGATTTTACCCATACTAAACATCGCCGTGACCTGACTGGTTGTTGGTGGTATATTTTCGCGATGTTTCGGTATTGAAGGTAGTCACTTTTTACATTGTGTACCAATTTTAGTACCAAACTTTAATGGATTGACGAGATAATAATTTAAATCGTTATTTTAGTTGAATATCAAACTCCTTCAAGTGACCTTTCGTGTGGGTCACCACTGTAGATAAGGATTTTAAATGCCTGTTGTTACTCTTCCTGACGGTAGCCAACGCCAGTTTGACCATGCCGTTTCTGTAATGGATGTTGCCTGTGATATTGGTCCGGGTTTAGCGAAAGCATGTATTGCTGGCCGCGTAAATGGTGAGCTAGTGGATGCTTGTGAATTAATCGATTCAGATGCCAATCTTGCCATCATCACCAGTAAAGATGATGCAGGGCTGGAAATTATCCGCCATTCATGCGCTCATCTGTTAGGCCATGCAATTAAACAATTATGGCCAGATACTAAAATGGCTATCGGTCCAATTATTGATAATGGTTTTTACTATGATGTTGATCTTGGTCGTGCTCTGACGCAGGAAGATATTGAACTGCTTGAAAAGCGGATGTTGGAACTTGCCAAAAAAGACTATGACGTCATCAAGAAAAAAGTGAACTGGCAAGAAGCTCGTGATACCTTCGTTGCTCGTGGTGAGGATTATAAAGTACAAATTTTGGATGAAAACATCAGTCGAGATGATCGTCCTGGTCTCTATAATCATGAAGAATATATTGATATGTGCCGTGGCCCACATGTGCCAAATATGCGTTTCTGCCATCATTTTAAATTGCAGAAAGTCGCAGGGGCATATTGGCGTGGTGATAGCAACAATAAAATGTTGCAGCGGATATACGGTACTGCGTGGGCTGATAAGAAACAGCTCAATACTTATCTGCAACGTTTGGAAGAAGCGGCCAAACGTGACCATCGTAAAATTGGTAAACAATTAGATCTTTACCACATGCAGGAAGAAGCTCCAGGTATGGCATTCTGGCATAATGATGGTTGGACTATTTTCCGTGAGCTGGAAACTTTTGTCCGGACCAAACTGAAAGAATATCAATATCAGGAAGTTAAAGGTCCGTTTATGATGGACCGTGTCATGTGGGAGAGAACGGGTCACTGGGAAAACTACGGTGAGCATATGTTTACCACTTCTTCAGAGAACCGTGAATATTGCGTTAAGCCGATGAACTGCCCAGGGCATATTCAGATTTTTAACCAAGGCTTAAAATCTTACCGTGATTTACCGTTACGTATGGCTGAGTTCGGTAGTTGTCACCGTAATGAACCATCAGGGGCATTACATGGTTTGATGCGGGTTCGTGGTTTTACTCAGGATGATGCTCATATCTTCTGTACAGAAGAGCAAATTCACCGGGAAGTCAGCAATTGCATTAAGATGGTGTATGACGTTTACAGCACTTTTGGTTTTGAAAAGATCATAGTTAAGCTGTCAACCCGCCCGGAAAAGCGCATTGGTACTGAAGAACAATGGAATCAAGCGGAAGACGCTTTGGCGGCAGCACTACAAGAAAATGGCGTGCAATTTGAATATCAGCCAGGTGAAGGTGCCTTCTACGGACCGAAAATTGAATTTACTTTGCATGATTGTTTGGATCGTGCGTGGCAATGTGGTACTGTGCAACTCGATTTTTCACTACCAGGTCGTTTGAATGCATCCTACGTAGGTGAAAATAATGAACGTAAAGTTCCTGTAATGATTCACCGTGCGGTTCTGGGTTCACTGGAACGGTTTATCGGCATCCTAACTGAGGAGTATGCGGGTTTCTTCCCAACATGGATTGCTCCACAGCAGGTAGTGGTGATGAATATCACCGATAGCCAGGCTGATTATGTACAGGAATTAGTAAAAAAGTTTCAAGATGCTGGCATTCGTGCAAAAGCAGACTTGAGAAACGAGAAGATTGGCTTTAAAATCCGTGAACACACTCTACGTCGTGTTCCCTACATGCTTGTCTGTGGTGAAAAAGAGGTCGAATCAGGGAAAGTTTCCGTTCGTACCCGCCGTGGTAAAGATTTGGGTAGCATTGATGTTAACGAGTTCATCGAAAAACTGCTTATAGAAATACGCAGTCGTAATCTTCATCAATTGGAGGAATAAGGTATTAAAGGCGGAAAAAGAATTCAAACAGCGCGTCCTAATCGCATTAATGGAGAAATTCGCGCTTCTGAAGTTCGTTTAACAGGTTTAGATGGCGAACAGATTGGCATTGTCAGTCTGAGGGAAGCTCTTGAAAAAGCTGAGGAAGCGGGTGTTGATTTAGTTGAAATCAGCCCGAATGCCGAGCCGCCGGTTTGCCGTATTATGGATTACGGCAAGTTCCTCTATGAGAAGAGTAAGTCGATCAAAGAGCAGAAGAAAAAACAAAAAGTTATTCAGGTTAAGGAAATTAAATTCCGTCCTGGTACAGATGAAGGCGACTATCAGGTCAAACTACGCAACCTGGTTCGTTTTCTGGAAGATGGCGATAAAGCCAAAATCACCCTGCGTTTCCGTGGGCGTGAAATGGCACACCAACAGATTGGTATCGAAATGCTTAACCGCATTCGCGACGATCTGGATGAATTGGCGGTAGTCGAATCCTTCCCTTCGAAGATTGAAGGCCGTCAGATGATAATGGTGCTCGCTCCTAAGAAGAAATAGTTAGGCAATCAAGTAATAAGCTCCAGTCGGTTCATCTGGTTGGGGCTTGTTCGCCTGATTAATTCATTGTAATTCACAATGCGAAGTGGAAATTAAAATGCCAAAGATTAAAACAGTACGCGGCGCCGCTAAACGTTTTAAAAAAACTGCAAGTGGCGGTTTTAAGCGTAAGCGCGCTAACCTTCGTCACATTCTGACTAAGAAATCAACCAAGCGTAAACGTCATTTACGTCCAAAGGGCATGGTCTCCAAAGGTGATCTGGGCCTGGTTGTTGCTTGCTTGCCGTACGCATAAGCAATTTTTAGATTAGAACTCAGAGACGATAGGAGAAGTATATGGCTCGCGTAAAACGTGGTGTTGTCGCCCGTGCACGTCACAAGAAAATTTTAAAGCAAGCGAAAGGCTACTACGGTGCCCGTTCGCGCGTTTACCGTGTTGCCTTTCAGGCAGTAATTAAAGCAGGGCAGTACGCTTACCGTGACCGTCGTCAGCGTAAACGTCAGTTCCGTCAACTGTGGATTGCACGTATCAACGCTGCTGCACGTCAGAATGGTTTGTCTTACAGCCGTTTCATCGATGGTCTGAAAAAAGCCTCTATTGAAATCGACCGTAAGATCCTGGCTGACATCGCTGTGTTTGACAAAGTGGCATTTGCTGCTTTAGTTGAAAAAGCGAAGAGCGCTCTGGCATAAGTTAGAGTAGTAAGAGGGGGGCATGCTCCCTCTTTTACTTTGTTGTCAGATGTAGCTTACGAGAGAGAGTCGTTGCCAAAAAAGAGTTTTACTCTGAGAGAACTAACATTATGTCTTTAGCTTTTTTTCGCATCTTTTTTTACTTTAGCACCTGAATTCAGGGGGCTTTGCGCGTAAGAAAAGAAACGAAAAGTAGCGCCTGAGCCTCCGTTGTGGAGGCTTTTTTGTTTTTATGACAGTAAAAACAGAAATAGGTATACCCTATGGATTTCAAGGTGCTTCGCGACGGTAAGGGAGCGAATCCCCGGGAGCATAGGTAACTATGTGACCGGGGTGAGCGAGTGCAGCCAACAAAGAGGCAACTTGAAAGATAACGGGTATATATAGAGGTCATTAACGATCATTACTAGCAGGCCGTTAGGCCGAAGGAAGAGGAAAACGATGCCACATCTCGCTGAACTGGTTGCAAACGCAAGAGCAGCCATAGAAGATGCCCAGGATGTTGCTGCGTTGGATTTGGTGCGTGTTGAATATTTAGGCAAAAAAGGCCATTTAACTCTCCAAATGTCATCGCTGCGTGATCTGCCGGTCGAAGAGCGCCCAGCAGCAGGGGCGGTTATTAATCAGGCTAAGCAAGAAGTCCAGGAAGCTCTAAATATCCGTAAAGAAAAACTGGAGACTGACCTTCTGAACTTCCGTTTAGCAGCGGAAAAGATTGATGTATCATTGCCGGGTCGCCGTATGGAAAATGGTGGACTACATCCGGTTAACCGCACAATAGAGCGTATTGAGACTTTCTTTGGTGAATTAGGGTTTTCTGTAGAATCAGGCCCTGAGATTGAAGATGATTATCATAATTTCGATGCGCTGAATATTCCTGCTCACCATCCTGCACGTGCTGATCATGATACTTTCTGGTTTGATGCCAAGCGTCTGTTGCGTACTCAGACTTCAGGTGTTCAGGTTAGAACTATGCACAGTCAACAGCCGCCAATTCGCGTCATTGCACCGGGGCGCGTGTATCGTAATGACTACGATCAGACACACACGCCCATGTTCCATCAGGTGGAAGGTTTGATTATTGATCGTGATATCAGTTTTACCAACCTGAAAGGAACGTTGCACGATTTCCTGACTAACTTTTTTGAAGAAGATTTGCAGGTTCGTTTTCGACCTTCTTACTTTCCATTTACAGAACCTTCGGCGGAAGTTGATATAATGGGTAAAAACGGCAAATGGCTGGAAGTGTTGGGTTGCGGTATGGTTCATCCTAATGTATTGCATAATGTTGGCCTTGATCCTGAAATTTATTCTGGTTTTGCTTTCGGCATGGGAGTGGAGCGTCTGACAATGTTACGTTACGGTGTAACTGATTTGCGCGCGTTCTTCGAAAATGATCTGCGTTTTCTCAAACAGTTTAAATAAGGGCGGGAATATCTCATGAAATTCAGTGAACTCTGGTTACGCGAATGGGTAAATCCAGCCATTAGCAGTGAAACATTATCTGATCAAATTACCATGATAGGTCTGGAAGTTGATGGCGTTGAAGCCGTTGCCGGTCAATTTCATGGTGTGGTTGTCGGTGAAGTTGTTCAATGTGCTCAGCATCCAAATGCAGATAAGCTACGGGTAACAAAAGTGAATGTAGGCGGTGAACGACTGCTGGACATTGTTTGTGGTGCGCCAAATTGCCGCTTGGGGTTGAAAGTTGCAGTAGCAACCGTGGGTGCTGTATTACCGGGTGATTTCAAAATCAAGGCGGCAAAACTGCGAGGTGAGCCTTCTGAAGGGATGCTATGTTCTTTTTCTGAACTGGGTATTTCTGAGGATCACGACGGTATTATTGAATTGCCAATTGATGCTCCTTTAGGTGTTGATCTGCGTGAATATCTGAAGCTGGATGATAAGGTCATTGAAATTAGTGTTACGCCTAATCGCGCTGACTGCCTAAGTATTATAGGGGTTGCGCGTGATGTGGCGGTTGCTAATAAAATGCCACTATCTGAGCCACAAATTGAGGCAGTAAAACCGACAACAGATGCTATTTTCCCTATTCGTGTTGAAGCAACAGAAGCTTGTCCACGTTACCTGGGACGGGTAATTAAAAACATTAATGTGAAAGCGGCAACACCACAATGGATGCGTGAAAAATTACGTCGTGGTGGTATCCGTTCCATCGACCCGATTGTCGATGTGACTAACTATGTATTGCTTGAATTAGGCCAACCATTGCATGCGTTTGATTTGGAGCGCTTGAATGGCTCAATCACTGTGCGCATGGCGAAGCAGGATGAAAAATTGGTGCTGCTGGATGGTACAGAAGCCAATCTTTCTACTGATACCCTAGTTATTTCTGATGAAAAACAAGCTGTTGCAATGGCTGGTATTTTTGGCGGTGAACATTCAGGTGTGAATGAAGAAACGCAAAATATTTTACTTGAGTGCGCATTTTTTGCTCCTTTAGCGATTGCTGGCCGTGCTCGTCGTTATGGTTTACACACTGATGCTTCTCACCGTTATGAACGTGGAGTTGATCCTCAGTTACAACACAAAGCAATAGAGAGAACAACTCAATTGTTGATTGATATTTGTGGTGGTGAAGCCGGCCCGATTATTGATGCTACTGATGAATCTCAATTGCCTCAATCTGCGACAATCACATTGCGTCGTGAAAAACTGGATCGTTTGATTGGTCACTATATACCTGATGAACAGGTTGGTGACATCCTGACCCACTTAGGTTGCAAAGTCACTATTCAGGAAAATTGTTGGCAAGCGGTTGCACCAAGCTGGCGTTTTGATGTGGAGATTGAAGAAGATCTGGTGGAAGAGGTTGCCCGTATCTACGGTTACAACAATATTCCAGATGTACCGATGCACGCAGATCTTATCATGAAAAAACATCGTGAAGCGGATCTTTCCCTGCAACGTGTTAAAACGATGCTCGTTGATAGAGGTTATCAAGAAGCAATTACTTATAGCTTTGTTGATCCCAAAACTCAGGCACTGTTACATCCACAGCAACAAGCGTTGATGCTGCCTAACCCAATTTCAGCGGATATGTCAGCAATGCGTTTATCTCTGCTGACTGGTTTGTTAACAACGGTGGTATATAACCAGAACCGCCAGCAAAACCGTGTGCGCTTGTTTGAAACTGGCTTGTGTTTTGTTCCTGATGAAAATGCTGATCAGGGTATTCGTCAGGAGCTGATGCTAGGGGGGGTTATTACAGGAAATCGTTTTGAAGAGCATTGGTCACTGGAAAAACAGTCCGTTGATTTCTTCGATATGAAAGGCGATTTGGAAGCCGTTCTAGAGTTAACTGGAAAATTATCTAAGATTTCTTTTAGAGCAGATGTAAATCCGGCGTTGCACCCAGGTCAAAACGCCGGGATTTATTTGGAAAATGAATACATCGGATATATTGGTGTGGTTCACCCAGAATTGGAACGCAAACTTGACTTAAATGGCTGCACCGTGGTATTCGAAGTACTCTGGAACAAGCTGGCAAGCCGCGTGGTTCCTGATGCGAAAGAGATTTCACGTTTCCCGTCAAACCGTCGTGATATTGCGATCGTGGTGCCTGAAAATGTTGCTGTAGAAGATGTTTTGGCTGAATGCAAGAAAGTTGGCGTAAATCATATAGTTGGCATAAACTTGTTTGACGTGTATTGTGGTAAAGGTGTAGCAGAGGGTCATAAGAGCCTTGCTATAAGTTTTATCTTGCAGGATACCGCGCGTACACTGGAAGAAGAAGAGATTGCTGCGACGATTAATAAATGTGTTGCAGTGCTGAAACAGCGATTCCAAGCATCCTTGAGGGACTGAACTTATGGCGCTTACTAAAGCTGAAATGTCAGAAAATCTGTTTGAGAAACTGGGAATTAGCAAGCGTGATGCTAAAGATCTGGTTGAATTATTCTTTGAAGAAGTGCGTCGTTCTTTGGAGAATGGTGAGCAGGTAAAATTGTCTGGATTTGGCAACTTTGATTTACGGGATAAAAACCAACGTCCGGGACGTAACCCTAAGACTGGTGAGGACATTCCGATTACAGCTCGCCGAGTAGTGACATTCCGTCCTGGTCAGAAGTTAAAAAGCAGGGTTGAGAAAGCCACACCTAAAGAATAATCAAAAAGGCCGCATCAATAGCGGCCTTTTTCTTAAATGATCCTCCCTCATGAGCTTGATTTACCATGCAATCCACTCATTCCATCACTGAATTAGTGACTCGTCAGAAAAGACATGATTATCGTTTTCTGGCAATTCTCACGTGTTTATTTTTACTCGTTTTTTTTCTCTCGCTTTGTGCTGGGGAAAATTGGATCTGGCCTAATAAATGGTTTTCTGAAACAGGTCAATTGTTTGTGTGGCAGTTACGTTTTCCTCGTGTATTAGCTGTCGTTGCTGTAGGTGCGAGCCTGACTGTGGCGGGTGCAGTAATGCAGGCACTGTTTGAAAATCCGTTGGCGGAACCTGGGCTATTGGGGGTCAGTAATGGTGCTGGCGTGGTGGTGGTGTTTTTGGTGTTGATGTTTCATGGCATTGCTCCGTTCTGGTTATTAAGTATTGGCGCTGTGCTCGGTGCTCTGACCGTCACAATGATATTGCTGACCTTTTCAAGAAATCGTTATCTGAATAATGCCCGTTTGTTGTTGGTAGGGGTTGCTTTTGGTGTTGTCTCTGGTGCGTTAATGACCTGGATGGTTTATTTTAGTACTAGCCTGGACTTGCGTCAGCTAATGTATTGGATGATGGGGAGTTTCAGTGGAATAGACTGGCGGCAGCAATGGTTGGTAGTCGCTTTGTTTCCTTTGATTATTTGGTTGAGCAGACAAGGAAAAGTACTTAATTTTCTTTCACTGGGAGAAACACAGGCCCAACAGCTAGGTATCTCACTTTATTATTGGCGTAATTTATTTGTCTTTGCTGTTGGGTTGTTGGTAGGGTTAAGTGTTGCACTTGCTGGAACAATTAGCTTTATTGGTTTGGTTATTCCACATATTTTGCGTTTATGCGGCCTAACAGATTATAAAACTCTACTGCCTGCCTGTGTTCTATCCGGCGGTTATGGATTATTGCTGGCTGATCTGCTATCTCGTCTTAGCTTGAATAATGCAGAAGTACCGATTGGCGTTGTGACTGCAACATTGGGTGCGCCAGTCTTCATTTGGTTATTATTGAGGGTCAGAGACTGGAGTTAAAAAAGTGAATAATGTGCAAGTGACTAATCAGTTGATGGCTCTCAATCAGGTATCAGTACGAAACCGATTAATGCCGCTGACAGCGTTGGTACAACAAGGTGAACAGATACATATCATTGGGCCGAATGGTTCAGGAAAAAGTACACTATTGGCTTGTATGGCCGGTATTTTACCCTATAGTGGTGCAATTGATTTGCAACAAAAGTGCCTTAGTCAATATAGTCACTGCCAATTAGCACGCTACAGAGCATGGCTTAGCCAGCAAATTTCTTCTGTGCCAATAATGCCGGTTTTTCAATATTTGCGACTGCATTTAGCAGCCCATCTTGTTAATTGTGACGGTGTGTTGTCAGAACTCTGTTCCTTTTTTAAGTTGGGAAAGTTTCTAGAGACACCTGTAGGCAATCTATCTGGTGGTGAATGGCAAAGGGTGCGATTAACCGGAGTTTTTTTACAAGTCTGGCCATCAATCAATTCGGAAGGCAAATTATTGCTCTTGGATGAGCCTACGAATAATCTTGATATCACTCAGGTCGCGGCACTTGATCTGTTGATAAAGAAATTCTGTGAACTCGGTGGAACTGTAGTCATGAGTGGTCATGATCTCAATCATAGCTATGATAAAGCTGATCGGATATGGTTGCTTGCTAATGGATCACTGGTTGCGAATGGAAAGTCGGATGAGGTAATGAAAGAAAATACGCTCTCCAGAGTTTTTGCCGCTGATATCAAATGTGTGCCAGAAAAGACAGATAAATATTGGCGGGTTTTTTTGCCTGAATTATAGTCCAGCCTTATGTACGTACCTGCCGTGAATCTATTGTAATTTCCACTTAATTTGCTAAATCATACCTGTGTTTACGATTCGTTCAAATATAGTCATCTAATATATCGTTATATTATGAATGAATTGGACTGTGTTTTATGGATAGTTTTCTTCCATTTTCTCGTCCTGCGATGGGTGATGAAGAAATTCAGGCAGTAGAGAAAGTTCTTCGTTCGGGGTGGATTACAACAGGCCCGCAAAATCATCAATTGGAACAGGACTTTTGCCGCATGTTTGGTTGCAAACATGCGGTTGCTTTGGCCTCGGCGACGGCGGGTATGCATCTGACACTAATGGCACTGGGAATTGGCCCTGGTGATGAAGTGATTACACCGTCTCAAACTTGGGTTTCCACAATAAATATGATCTGTTTGCTTGGTGCTGAACCAATCATGATTGATGTTGATCGTCATACTTTAATGGTTGACGCGCAGACAGTGAAAAAGGCGATTACTTCCAGAACCAAAGCGATTATTCCGGTTCACTATGCCGGTGCGCCTTGTGATTTAGATATATTGCGTGGAATTGCTCAGGAGGCGGGTATTCCATTGATTGAAGACGCTGCTCATGCATTAGGAACCCGTTATAAGAATGAATGGATTGGTGAGCATGGCACCGCGATTTTCTCTTTTCATGCCATAAAAAATGCCACTTGTGCAGAAGGGGGGTTAATTGCTACTGATAACAATGAACTTGTTGAACGAATTCGATGTCTAAAGTTTCATGGATTGGGTATTGATGCTTTTGATCGTCAGACTCAAGGCAGGAGACCACAGGCGGAAGTTGTAGAACCGGGTTACAAATATAATTTATCTGATATTCACGCTGCGATTGCTGTCGTGCAATTAAGTAAATTGGAATCAATGAATATTCGCCGCCGGCAAATTGTCGCTCGTTATTCAGCGGCATTAAAAGATTCGCCTTTGCAGATGTTAAGTGTGCCCGATTATGAGCATATTCATGCACATCATCTATTTATGGTGCGGGTTAATAAGGATGTTTGTGGCATTGATCGCGACACATTAATGGAACGTTTGAAAAATAAGAATATTGGCACAGGTTTGCATTTCAGAGCTGCACATACACAAAAATATTATCGGGATCGGTATCCACAGTTGTCATTACCTGAATCAGAATGGAATTCAGTAACACTCTGTTCATTGCCACTCTTTCCTGATATGAGTGATGATGATGTAGATCGTGTCATTGATGCTTTACAAGAAATTATTTCGGAGCACAGATAAGTGTCATTTGAACAAATTAAAAAAGTTTCTGTTGTTATTCCAATTTATAACGAAGAAGAAAGTTTGCCTCTTTTATTGGAAAGAACCTTAGCAACCTGTAAACAATTGACTCAGGAATATGAGCTTATTCTGGTTGATGATGGTAGTAGTGATAAATCTGCGGAAATTCTGATTCAGGCCGCGGAACAACCTGAAAATCATATTATCGCAATTTTACTTAATCGTAATTATGGTCAGCATTCAGCAATTATGGCGGGGTTTAATCAGGTCAATGGCGATTTAGTTATTACGCTTGATGCTGATTTACAGAATCCGCCAGAAGAGATCCCCCGTCTTGTTAAAACAGCTGAACAAGGTTATGACGTTGTGGGTACTCGCCGAGCTAATCGGCAGGATTCTCTGTTCCGTAAAACAGCTTCAAAAATCATCAATGCGATGATTACTAAGGCAACAGGCCGTTCTATGGGTGATTATGGCTGTATGCTCCGTGCCTATCGTCGCCATATTGTTGAAGCCATGTTGCAGTGCCATGAGCGCAGCACCTTTATTCCTATTCTGGCAAACACTTTTGCCCGTAAAACCATTGAGATTGATGTCGCTCATGCAGAGCGTGAATTTGGTGATTCCAAATATAGTTTCATGAAGCTGATTAATCTGATGTATGACTTGCTAACCTGCCTGACAACAGCACCTTTGCGTTTACTGAGTGTGGTAGGAAGTGTGATTGCAGTTTCTGGTTTTTTGCTGGCTGTATTATTGATGGTTTTACGTCTGATTTTCGGTGCCATATGGGCAGCAGAAGGGGTATTTACTCTGTTTGCTCTCCTTTTCATATTTATTGGCGCGCAGTTCGTCGCGATGGGCTTATTAGGTGAATACATAGGCCGTATCTATAACGATGTTCGTGCACGCCCACGTTATTTTATTCAAAAAGTGGTCGGAGATAAAAAGACCAACGACAACCAGGAAGAGTACTAAATGAAAGCAATTGTATTTGCCTATCATGATATCGGCTGTGTCGGGATCAATGCTTTAACTAAAGCGGGTTTTGATATTCAGGCGGTATTTACCCATACAGATGATCCTAATGAAAACCATTTTTTCTCTTCTGTTGCCCGTTTAAGTGCAGATTTGGCCCTGCCGGTTTTTGCGCCAGAGAATGTTAACCATCCTCTTTGGATTGAACGTATCCGGGAACTGAAACCTGATGTGATTTTCTCTTTTTATTACCGAGATATGTTGAGTGAAGATATTTTATCGCTGGCGAGCACAGGTGCATTCAATCTGCACGGTTCACTGTTGCCAAAATACCGTGGCCGTGCCCCGATTAACTGGGCGATTTTGAATGGTGAAGTGGAAACAGGTGTAACCCTGCATAAAATGGTGTTGAAACCTGATGCAGGGGATATTATTGCTCAGCATAAGGTTGCTATTGCAGAGACAGATACCGCGTTGACTTTGCACGGTAAAATTCGTGAAGCAGCGGAAAAACTGCTTAATCAAGTATTACCGCAGATCAAAGCGGGAATTTATCCTGCCATACCTCAAGATGAAAGTCAGGCAACTTACTTTGGGCGTCGTACTGCCGCGGATGGTGAGATTGACTGGCGCAAATCAGCCACTGAAATTAACAATCTTGTCAGGGCAGTAACTGAGCCATATCCTGGGGCATTTACTTTCTTAGGTGAGCGTAAGATTACTATCTGGCGTGCCTGCCCGTTGAATGAGGCGCATGACAAACAGCCGGGAACAGTATTATCGGTAGATCCGTTAATTATTGCCTGTGGAAAAGGTACGTTAGAAATTATCAATGGGCAAAGTGAATCGGGTTTGTATGTTCAGGGCTATCGCTTGGCAGTAGATATGAGCATGGTGACTGATATCCGTGTTGGCCCAAAGGCAACCACTCAAATTAACCACCGGAAATGTGTATTAATTCTCGGTGTGAATGGCTTCATCGGTAATCATCTAACAGAACGTCTATTACGTGATGGCAACTATGATATTTATGGTATGGATATCGGTTCTTCCGCCATTGAGCGTTTTATTGGTAATCCGCGTTTTCACTTCATTGAAGGTGATATCAATATCCATACTGAATGGATTGAATATCACATTAAAAAGTGTGATGTCGTTTTGCCATTGGTAGCCATTGCGACTCCAATTGAATATACCCGTAATCCGTTGCGTGTATTTGAATTGGATTTTGAAGAGAATCTAAAGATTGTCCGTTATTGCGTTAAATACAATAAACGAATTATATTCCCGTCCACATCAGAAGTTTATGGAATGTGTGATGATAAAGAATTTGATGAAGATGACTCTCGTCTGATTGTTGGTCCAATCAATAAACAACGTTGGATCTATTCTGTATCAAAACAATTGCTGGATCGTGTTATCTGGGCATATGGTGAGAAAGAGGGACTCAAATTCACACTATTTCGTCCATTTAACTGGATGGGGCCACGTTTGGATAATTTGAACTCCGCACGTATTGGCAGTTCCAGAGCGATCACACAATTAATATTGAACTTAGTTGAAGGCTCACCGATCAAACTAGTAGATGGTGGCGAACAGAAACGCTGTTTTACTGATATTAATGATGGTATTGAGGCGCTGTTCCGTATTATTGAAAACCGAGATGGGCTATGTGACGGTCAAATTATCAATATTGGTAATCCAACTAATGAAGCCAGTATTCGCCAATTGGCAGAAATATTACTTGATAGCTTTGAAAACCATGAATTGAGAGATCATTTTCCTCCGTTTGCTGGATTTAAAAAGATTGAAAGTGGCAGTTACTACGGTAAAGGTTATCAGGATGTTGAACACCGTAAGCCAAGTATTAAAAATGCGGAGCGGTTACTAGGTTGGAAACCAACCATTGACATGAAACAGACGATAAATGAAACACTGGATTTCTTCTTGCGTGGTGAAGTGGAAGAATTAGGGAAAAATTAATGAAACAAATTGGCTTGAGAGTTGATGTGGATACTTATCGAGGAACCGTTGAAGGAGTACCGAAACTGCTCAAAATTTTGGCAAAACATCAGATTCAGGCCAGTTTTTTCTTTAGTGTTGGGCCGGATAATATGGGGCGCCATTTGTGGCGTCTTTTACGGCCAAAATTCTTATGGAAAATGTTGAGGTCAAATGCAGCATCTCTGTATGGTCTTGATATTTTACTGGCGGGGACTGCATGGCCGGGTAAGAAGATTGCTAAAGATTTAGGCTACTTGATGAAACAAACGCTGAATGCAGGCCATGAAGTGGGTCTGCATGCCTGGGATCATCAGCGTTGGCAGGCGAAAGTTGGCCGTTGGTCTGAAGCTCAGTTAACAGAGCAGGTTAAATTGGGAGTGGATGCATTGGTTCAGGCAATCGGCCAACGGGTAACGTGTTCTGCTGTTGCGGGTTGGCGGGCTGATGAACGCGTACTCGCGGTAAAGCAACAGTTTGGTTTTGACTACAACAGCGATTGTCGGGGAACTCATCCATTCAGACCCATCTTGCCTGATGGTACTCTTGGTACCGTACAAATTCCGGTGACGTTGCCAACTTATGACGAAGTGATAGGAATTCAGGTTAAAGATGAAGATTTTAACCAGTTTATCTTTGATAAAATGAAAAACAGCCAGGGAGTTCCGGTATATACCATCCATACGGAAGTTGAAGGGATGTCCAAGTCCACAGAATTTGCAACGCTGTTGGAAATGGTTCATCAGGAAAACATACAATTTTGTGCATTGAGTCATCTGCTGCCTGAAAATATACAGCGACTTCCTGTTGGGAGAATTGTTCGTTCTGAATTTCCCGGTAGAGAAGGGTGGTTAGGATGCCAACAAGAGGCTTAACTTATCTATGTTAAATAACCGGGCGTGTAAGGTTGGGGCCTTTTTGATGGCTCTTTTTTTTATCCTTACCTATTTATTACCCCTGAATGGCCGCCTATTATGGCAGCCTGATGAAACCCGTTATGCAGAAATCAGTCGTGAAATGCTGCAACGAGGAGACTGGATTGTTCCGTATTTGCTGGATATTCGTTATTTTGAAAAGCCTGTAGCGGGTTATTGGATTAATAATATTAGCCAATGGATTTTTGGTGATAATAATTTTGCTGTCCGTTTTGGATCGGTTTTCTGTATTTTTATCAGCGCAATTTTATTATATCGACTTGCTATGATGATGTGGCATAACCGGCATATTGCTTTTGCTACTAGCCTTATCTACATCTCAATGTTTCTGGTATTTGCCATTGGCACTTATAGCGTACTCGATCCGATGTTTTCTTTGTGGGTAACGGCTGCCATGATGTGTAGCTTCTGGGGGGTAAAAACAGACTGTACCAGACGGCGAATAATGGCATATTTGGTGCTCGGTTTGTGCTGTGGTATGGGTTTTATGACTAAAGGGTTTCTGGCATTGGCTGTTCCGGTCATTGTGATGTTGCCCATTGTCATTTATCAGAAGCGGGTCCTGCAAATAGTCTGCTTTGGCCCACTTGCCATTATTTCGGCGATAGCAATCAGTTTACCGTGGGTGATTGCAATTGCCCTACGTGAGCCTGATTACTGGCACTATTTCTTCTGGGTTGAACATATTAAGCGTTTTTCTTCCGATGATGCACAGCATATTGCACCGTTCTGGTATTACATACCCATTCTTATTCTTGGTGTGATCCCGTGGTTGGGATTATTACCTGGGGCGGTGATGAAAAGTTGGAAAGAAAGAAAATCCAATCCTGAAATGTTTTTTCTACTTTGCTGGTTTGTCGTGCCATTGTTATTTTTCAGTATTGCGAAGGGAAAATTGCCAACTTATATCCTGCCCTGTATGGCGCCATTGGCAATGATGATGGCTAAATTTGGTGTCGATTGCGTTAAAAATGGCAAGATGGAGTTACTTAAGATCAATGGAATGGTTAACGTATTTCTTGGTCTGCTGGCGGTAATAGTTCTGTTTGCTATGGAAGTAGTGACAAAACACTCTTTATATCAGCCATCAGAATGGCTTAAATGGGTTTTAGCGATTGTTGCTTTTGGTATTTGGGGAATTATCGGTTATCTGTGTTTTGCGTTGAATGGGAAATACTGGTTATGGGCGGCATTTTGCTCCATTGTTGTCAGTTTAGTGATAGGTAATGCTTTGCCTGAAAATACCGTTAATTCCAAATTACCGCAGAACTTTATTAAGTTACACCATCAGGAACTTGCAGACAGTCGCTATATCCTGTCGGAAAGTGTTGGTCTTGCGACCAGTGTCGCTTGGGAGATGAAGCGTAGTGATATTTATATGTTTGAACGTTGGGGAGAGCTGGAATATGGGTTGAATTATCCAGATAGCCAATATCGATATATCAGCTATAAAGATTTTCCGCAATGGTTAGCGAAAGCGCGTAAAGAAGGGCGGGTATCAGTACTCTTTCATTTATATAAAAATGAAAAATTACCTGATTTGCCAAAGGCAGATCAAATTAGTCGCAATTATCGCTTTGCTATTTTGGTTTATGAGAAGCGACCATGATAAGTTTCACTTTATTGTTGCTGATTAGCTTACTGACATGTGCTGGTCAGTTATGTCAGAAACAGGCTGTGATGTGTTGGCGCAGTGATGTTTATCAGCGGGCATCTGCGCTGAAATGGTTAATAGGGGCTGTGATTCTATTGGCTGTTGGCATGTTATTTTGGCTTCGTCTATTGCAGATATTGCCGTTAGGAATTGCTTATCCAATGTTGAGTATAAATTTTATTCTGGTCACTTTGGCGGGGAAATTTTTCTATCAGGAAAAAGCGGGCATAAAACATTGGAGTGGGGTTGTGTTTATCATGTTGGGAATTTTGCTGATGAGTTTGAATGAATGAAAGGTTATATTTGGGGATTGGTTAGTGTATTACTGGTGACAATAGCCCAGTTATTACTGAAATGGGGTGTTGTCAATTTGCCAGCGTTGAATCTTGGTTTGCATTGGTTTGATATTGAGTGGCTATGGAGTCATCACCATTCTCTGGTGGCGGTAATGGCTGGTCTGGCTGGATATCTATTATCTATGTTGTGTTGGTTATTTACGCTAAAATATTTACCATTAAATAAAGCCTATCCGTTAATAAGCTTAAGTTATGTCTTTGTCTATTTAATGGTGGCTTTATTGCCTTGGTTTAATGAAACCATCACATTATTGAAAACTGCGGGCGTGATTTTTATTTTATATGGTGTCTGGCTGATTAGCCGTCCAGAATGAAGAAGGGAAAAACTATTTAACTGTTTTACTTAAAGTACAGACTTGTTTTTTTATTGAGTTCCGGATAGAGTCACCTTGTTTTGCTGATTTTATGAGGAGGGGTTAATGATAATAAGAATAAAAGAGTTACTCTTATTGTTCAGTCTGTTACTTATTGGCTGTTCCAGTCATGCCCCCAGGACTCCGGCTCCGGTGTTAAAGACGGCGCTTTCTGATCCAATCATGGTGATTGCTCAGCTTAAGGAGCAGCTTAATCAATGGCGTGGTACACCATATCATTATGGTGGAATGGATCGTCGGGGGGTAGATTGTTCTGGTTTTGTTTACCGTACTTTCAGTGATCGGTTTGATATTCAATTACCTCGTACTACCGGTGGGCAAATAAAATTAGGGACTCGCATTGATAAAAGCGATTTAATGCCGGGTGATTTGGTCTTTTTCAAAACAGCTAGTGGCGAACATGGGTTACATGTTGGCATTTATGATGCCAATAACCAGTTTATTCATGCATCAACCCATAAAGGTGTTACTCGTTCATCTATGAATAATGTTTACTGGAAAAAAGCTTTTTGGCAAGCTCGGAGAATTTAAGTCCGCTTTTATCCGCGAATTGTAAAAATTATTCTTATTAAGATAGCATTTTTATTTAAATCTCAGCAATTAATATCAGTAATTTTAATTTTATTAATTGAATTTTAACCATCGAAAACAATAATTATTTTATGACAATAAATCATCCATATTATATTTAACTTGGTCAGGTAATACCTGATTTTGATTTAAGATATATTAGTTAAAAAAGTTTAAAAATAAATAACCAGTTCTTTAATACACATGGAACTGGTTATAATGTTTATTTATTTATTTATTTATTTATTTATTTATTTATTTATTTATTTATTTATTTATTTATTTATTTGGCAGATTCGACTAATAAGTGCAATTTTTCAGAAGGGCGGTCAGTTGCTATAGTAGGCATCTTTCTCGCCAAAGGAAAATCTATGGTCTTCCCCGTTTTTGCAACACTAATTTTGATGTATGGTTGGCTTGCTTAAATCTATCCGGCGTCTCTATGAGTATGGATACCCGCGCCACGATGAGTTCCGCGCCTGATGAACCTTAAAATGCACTCGGCTTCAATAAGCCACTTTCCTTTTTAGGTTTATCATCAGGCCGATTGGCCGTTCATGTCATCAATAATCAGTCTTCGCAAAACCAGATGGGTAACGTGTATTTCACTGTTTAATCATCAATTTATTGAGTCAGTCAGTATCTATTAGGCCTGATACTCATTTTGCCGAGTGGTGATTGCCCAGGCTATTCGTGCCAGCTTGTTAGCCAGCGCACAGGCAACCACATTCGAATGCTTCTTGCTGAGTTGTACCTGAACCCACTCTGCAAGTCTGCCATGCTGATGCTCAAGCCGCATCATAAACGCGCGGGCGCACTGAACCAGTAATCGGCGCAAATTTTTGTTGCCGCGTTTGCTGATACCTAGCAGGGTAGGTTTCCCTCCCGTACTGTATTGCCGGGGAACAAGTCCCATCGAGGCAGCAAAATCGCGGCTGCATGAAAATTGTTTGCCATCACCGAGCTGGGATGAGAGTAAGCTGGCCGTAATTGGCCCCACACCCGGAATTGTCATGATGCGTTGAGCGGTGTTATCTACACTGATGGACTGATTTAATTCTGATCCCAGCGCCGTTATTTGCTCGACAAGATAAAGGTAGTGGGCATGTAATTTCATCAGCAAACGGCTCAGATAATCGGGCACGTCGTGTTCTGCCAGAACCAGAGATAACCGTTTAATGACCGCCTCGCCTTTTGGCAAACTGATACCAAACTCCAGCAAAAAGGCGTGCATTTGGTTAGTGGTCTTTACCTTATCTCTGATGAGTGATTCTCTGACACGATGCAGTGCTCTCATCGCCTGTTGCGTCTCCGTTCTCGGCTGGACAAAACGCATTGAGGGGCGTGATGCCGCTTCACATATCGCCTCTGCATCAACGAAATCATTTTTGTTACTTTTGACAAAAGGACGAACAAACTGTGGAGATATCAGCTTCGCATCATGGCCTAAATCAGCGATCCGGCGAGCCATAAAATGTGCACCCGCACAAGCTTCCATCACGACGGTAGTCGATATACACCCAGCTAAAAATTCCATTAATTTTGTGCGGGTAAATTTTTTACGCAGCATAGTCTTGCCGAATTTGTCCTGACAATGGATATGGAAAGAATGCTTGCCGAGATCGATACCAATAAGTGTGACGTTTTGCATGATGGCCTCTCCAGAAAGAAAATACCCTATAAGAGTATCGCTTACAGGGTGGGGAAGACCATCTCATTATGCACTATGGCCTATACACAACTGACCGAAACAGAAAGATACCAGATTTCCAGTTTAAGAGAAGCGGGTTTTTCACAGCTTTTCATTGCTGAGTCACTTAAGCGAAGCCC